>CAIXUF010001391.1 GCA_903922535.1 Candidatus Hydrogenedentota bacterium | reverse complement strand
TCTCGCCGCCGATCTTGCTGAACCGGGCGAGCCGGTCGGTGATGGTAAGGAATCCGTCCTCGTCGAGCGCGGCGATGTCGCCGGTGGCGTACCATCCATCCCGCATCACGGAGGCGGTCTTCTTGGGATCTTCCAGATATCCCAGCATGACATTTGGCCCCTTGACCAGCAGCAGTCCGCCCTCGCCGGTGGGGAGTTCAACGCCGGTGTCCGGGTCAACCACGCGCACGGTCTGGCCGGTCATGGGGCGTCCGATGGTGCCATACTTGAGTCCCCGGACGAAGAAACCCGGTGATTCGCAGTTGGGCACGTTCAGGGAAACGGCGGGGGCGCACTCGGTGGTGCCGTAGCCCTCGACGGGTTCACTGCCGAACTTCTCCTTGAATGCGATCCGGACGCGCTCGGGCAGCTTCTCCGCGCCGCCCACAACGTATTCGAGGCTCTTGAGTTGATCCGGTTCGCAGCGGCGGATGAAGCTTTGCAGGAATGTGGGGGTGCAAATCATAATCGAACCGCCGTACTTCTGGACAAGGTTCCCGATGAGTTTGGGTTCAAGCGGATTGGGGTGGTAAATGCCGCGGATGCCCACGGTCAGGGGAATCCAGAGGCAGACGGCGAAGCCAAAGGAGTGGAACAGGGGCAGGAATCCGACGATACAGGAATCGCCGGTGTGCGGGAACATCTCCTGCGCCGATTCGATGATGGTCATGATGTTGCGGTGCGAGAGCATGACCCCCTTGGGCTCGCCCTCGCTGCCGCTGGAGAAGATGACCGTCGCCAGGTCGCTGTCTTTTGCCTTGGGCGTGCCCAGAATCCGGTTGATAATGAAACGGGGGGCGAACAGGGCGACAAGCATGCCGGTGATGCGGTCCTTGCCGGTGACCGTGCCGCGCACGTCTTCGAGATAGACGGGGGTGCCGGGCACCTGCAGCGGCAGACGTTCAAGGAATTTGCGGGAGGTGATGGTGTGCGTGATGCCGCAGCGGCGGGCGCAGGCCGCGATGGTCTCGGCGGGCGCGGTGTAGTTGAGGTTGACCGGAACCTTGCCGAGCATCTGCACGGCGACGTTTGCCAGCACGCCGCCGACGGTGGGCGGCACCAGCAGGCCCACCATGGACTGTTCGCCCAAGAGCGGCCTGAATTTGCGCGCGAAGACAATGGCCCCGACAAGCGTCTTGAAGAAACTCAGCTTTCCGGTGAGCGCGTCGGCAATGGCCATATGACGCAGCCGGCGGCGCGCCATTTTCACGAATCCCTCGTGGAGCAGGCGGTACTGATACCGGCGCTGGGAGTAGGCCTCCATGCCGGTATGCTCGACGGCCTTGCGCACGGCCACGCCGGGGGTGCCGTCGGGGAGCGGCGCGCCGAGCCACACCTGCACGGGATAGCGCAGCCGTCCGCACCAGCGCAACTGAACGCGGTTGTCCACAAAGATGTACACGCGCTCCCACAGGCGGGTCATGGACAGGGGAAGCACAAGCGCGTCGGTGCCCCGGGTGAGGCTGTGGTAATCGCCATACCAGGGCAAAGGCAGCCCGTCGGGACGGAGCCGCGGTTCGCGGTTCAGGCAGACCACCCAGCCCTGCGCCAGCAATTCGCGAATGCTTTGTTCGGCGGTGGCCAGGCCTTCGGGAGCGGTGCTGTCCACGGTGACCAGATGCACGAAGCGCGAGAGACGCTTCATCCAGGGAACTTCCAGGCATTCCTTGCCGATGACAAAGCACACCTCGCGGTCAAGCGCGTACTGAATGGCCAGCGTGTCGAGAATGGAACTGTGGTCGGCCACGATCAGCGCCCCGCCGCGTTCAGGCAGATTGCGGCGCCCGCCGATGCTGATCTTGAACAGGGTGCCGTCCATCATCCAGAGTACCGCGCGCAGGGCCAGCAGCGGGAGTTTCCAGGTGATGTAAATGCCCACGGTGAGCGAAAAGAGACCGGTCAGCAGGAAGATGTGGGCGGGCGTGAACCCCACCGCGCCCAGGGGAAGAAACAGGATGCCCGCGGCGGCCATGCCGACGAAGGTCAGCATGTTGGTGGCCGAGATGATGCCGCCGCGAATGGCTGCCGGTGCCCGTTGCTGGAGCGTGGAGGCAAGAGGCACGTCAAAGACACCCGCAAAGAAACCCAGGCCAAAGACCAGAAGGAGCAGGCAACGGAAGTAAAACGATGCTCCGGTGACCACCGCTGTGGCGGTTCCGAACCATTCGGGCGGCATGGCGATGAGCAGGGCGAAGAGTGTCATGCCCAGCGAGCCAATCAGGATGAGACCCTGTTCGATTTTGCCCCGCGACAGGTATCCCGCAGCCACCGCCCCCGACCCAATGCCTATGGCCATCGCGGCCTGAAGATAGCCGTTTTGCGCCTCACCCAGTTTCAACACCTCGTGGGCATATTTGATGACGTTCTGCTGGATGAGCGCGCCTGCAAACCAGAAGTAGACATAGCCGACGACGACGTAGAGGAGCACTTTATCCTCGAAGACGGCGCCCATGTACCTGCCCATGCCCGCCCAGGGATTGAGCGAGAGCTGCTGGCAGGCATTGGCTGGCGCGGGCTTGCTGATGAACTGTGACGTGACCAGACCAAACACCGACAGGCCGACCAGCACGTAGGCGACGTAATAGACATGGTCCTTCAATCCGTCATACAGGGTCCCGGCCAATCCCGTGCCGGCGATGATGGCGACAATGGTGCCCATTTGCAGAATGCCGTTGCCCCAGGAAATGCGGGATTCCGGCAGGATTTCGGGGAGCAATCCGTATTTGGCCGGGCTGAACATGGTGCTGTGGGTGGCCATGAGAAAGAGCATCACCCACAGGAAAGCGATGTTGTGCCGGTAGAGCGCAATGCCCACCAGAATCCCGATGACCACCTCGATGTACTTCACCCAGCGGGCGATGGAACCTTTGCTGTAGCGGTCGGCCAGGGCACCGAAGAACGCCGGGAACATAATAAACGGCAGCGAGAACAGAATCGTGGCAAAAGAGGGTACAAAATCGCCCGCAGTGATTTTGAAGGGCCACCAGAGAATATGTCCCTCAAGGGCATGTCCATAGATGCGCATGGCTTCGGTGCTTTCGGTGCCCGCGCCACGCATCGTATTGAGCAGGTAGAAGATGATGATGAACTTGAACAGATTGTCGTTGAAGGCACCCTGGAATTGGGTCACGATAAGCGACCAGAATCCCAGGCGGGGATAGTCAGCCTTACCCGCGGGCACCGTGGTGGAAGCCGAAGCATTCATGTCAGGTCTCCTGCCCCACCCGCCAGGGCGGGGCGGTTGATTTCCTCTTCAGGACCGTGAACTCAGGCCAAGCCCTGAATTTCCTGGCGCATGGATTCCAGATGGCCTATGAGCAGGTGGCAGAGGTCGTCATCGAGATTCTTGCAGACTTTGTAGATGTTTTCACGGTAGTTTGGCTCGACCTCGTTGACCAGCAACAAGCCCTTCTCCGTGAGGCACACGTGATAGATGCGCCGGTTCCCGGTGACCGCGCTGCGCCTGACAAGGCCCTTGGCCTCAAGCTTGTCAAGGACCGAGGTGATGCTGGCGCGGGTGACGACGAGGCGCTTTCCCAGGTCAGACTGCGTCCAGTCACGCTCTTTGTATTTAAGGGAGAAGAGCACGTTGAACTGCGCCTCGGTGAGGTCGTATTGCCGAAAGAGGGTGCCGGCCTTGAGTGCCATGAGATTCGCCGTGCGGACGACATTGAGCACGAGTTCGTGCCGGATGTCCGACATTGGCCTGTCAAGTTCAAGTTCTTTTGCAATGGACATGTCTAGTCTCCAAAGGTGATCAATGTTGGTCGATCAGGCTAACATATTCTTCAGGAATTGTAAATTAATTTATTGTTAGAAGTCAAGCGATAGGGCGCGCAATGTTGTCCCTCACAGGAACAGGTGTGGTACCGTGACTGTTCCGCGAGAACGCGAGGCACGGAGAACGGAAAAATGAGAATTCTGGTGACCGGCAGCAAAGGGCTGATTGGGAGCGCGCTTGTGAAGGCGCTTCGCTTCAAGGGCGACACGGTGGTGCGGTTGGTGCGTGATGGTTCCAGTGCGCAGGACGGTGTGGGTTGGGACCCGGAGAAGGGGCTAATCGACGCCGGAAAACTGGAGGGGCTGGACGCGGTGGTGCATTTGGCGGGGGAAAATGTGGCGGCGCGGCGCTGGACGCGGGAGGTGAAACACCGGATTCTTGACAGCAGGACACAGGGCACGGCGCTGCTGGCCGAGACGTTGTCGCATCTTGAGCGTCGGCCAAAGGTGCTGGTTTCAGCGTCGGCGGTGGGGTACTACGGCAATACCGGCACCGAGGTGGTGGACGAGGAAGTACCGCCGGGGACTTCCTTTCTTTCAGAGGTCTGCGTTGCCTGGGAGGCGGCGGCAGATGCGGCCCGCGCGGCGGGGATACGGGTGGTTCATCCCCGGTTTGGCGTGGTACTTTCGCGATCGGGTGGTGCGCTGGGACGCATGCTGCCCGTCTTTCGGGCGGGTTTGGGGGGGCGGCTGGGCAGCGGTAAAGCCTGGATGAGCTGGGTGACCCTTTCCGATGCCGTCTCGGCGCTGTGTCTGTGTTTGCAGGATGGGGGGGCTTCCGGTCCCGTGAATGTGGTGTCGCCGAACCCGGTGACCAATGCAGAGTTCACACGGGCGCTGGCCCGGACGCTGGGGCGTCCTGCCCTGTTGCCGGTTCCAGAGGCTGTCATACGCGCCGTGTTTGGAGAGATGGGGCGTGATCTGCTGCTGGCTGGTGTGCGCGCGAAACCGGCGCGGTTGGAGCGGTGGGGGTTCCGGTTTGCGTGGCCTGAGATAGGCGGCGCGCTGCTATCCGTCCTGAACGAAGAACATGTGGCATAATTGACGGGGTACTTGTTGTCACAACGGTCAATGTCAGTTATACTTTCGTGAAGTTGCGGCGCTCATCCGCAAGCCGATAAAGGAGCGATAATCTATGGCGATGTTCAGTTATGTTGCGCGCACACGCACGGGGACACAGCGGCGGGGCACCATTTCCGCGGACAACCGCGATTCCGCGATGATGCGCCTGAACCAGATGGGCCTTGTGGCGGACAAACTGGTGGAGACGAAGGGGGTGCTCGGCGGAGCGAGAGGAATAAACCTGAACCGGAAGGTCAAAGGCACCGAACTGCTGGTGTTTACACGCCAGTTGTCTACCATTGTGAGCGCCGGTCTCCCGCTGATGCAGGGCCTCGACATCCTGTCGGAGCAGTGCGAGGACCCGAATTTCGCCGCAGTGATCAATGCGGTGGGCCAGGAGGTGGAATCGGGCGAAACGTTTTCCGACGCGCTGCGAAAGTTTTCGCGCGCCTTCCCGGACCTTTACGTGAGCATGGTGCGCGCCGGCGAGGCCGGGGGCGACCTGGACGGCGTGCTGCTTCAATTGGCGGACTATCTTGAGGAGACGGAGGAGCTTAGGCGGCGGATCAAATCGGCGATGACCTATCCCGTGGTCGCGTTCTGCATGATTATTCTGATTGCGATGGGCTTGATTATCTTCGTGGTGCCCCAGTTCGCGGAGATTTTCGGGAGTTTCGGCAAGGCGCTGCCGCTGCCCACGCAGATACTTATCAACGTAAGCAAGTTCCTTCATCAATGGTGGTCGTGGTTTGTCATTCTCGGAACGCTGATCGGCACGATCGTCGGGGTGAAAATGTATGGCAAGACGGCGACGGGCAAATACAACCTGGACGTTCTCAGACTCCGCATGCCGGTGTTTGGCATTCTGCAGCGCAAGGTTGCGATCAGCCGTTTCACCCGCACACTGAGCACGCTCACAAAAAGCGGCGTGGCGATACTCCAGGCTTTGGAGATTGTGGAGCGCACCGCAGGCAACGAGGTGTACGCCCGCGCGATTCGGGCGGCCGGCGAAAGCGTGCGCAACGGCGAGACGCTGGCCGAGCCGCTGGCGCGGGCGCAGGTGTTTCCGACCATGGTGACGCGCATGATTGGCGTCGGCGAAAAAACGGGCGCGCTCGAAAACATGCTGATGAAGATCGCCGATTTCTACGACTCGGAGGTGCGGGCTACGGTGGACGCACTGACGAGTCTTATTGAACCCATTCTGATCGGCATGATGGGCGTGGTGGTGGGCGGCATCGTCATCGCGCTGTTCATGCCCATCCTTGGCCTTGCCGGCCTTGTGCAGCAATAGGCCGACGGCGGGTAATGCGATGCGAGGTGGAACGGCAATGCGGATGATTCTGGGTTCGGCCCTGCTGGCCGGGGCGTGCTGCGGCGCGGTGGCCGAAGGAGGCTGGAAGGCCGGGGTCGGCGCGGTGGACATTACCCCGGCGGATCCCGTTTGGATGGCCGGCTATGCCTCTCGCGATCATGCCGCCGAGGGAACGCTTTACCCGTTGCACCTGAAGGCGCTCGCGCTGGAGGACGGCGCGGGTACGCGGGGGCTGCTGCTGACCTCAGACCTGCTCGGTTTTCCCCCCGAAACGGCGCAACACCTGTCAGAACTGCTTTGCCGGGAGCACAATCTGCCGCGGTCCGCTGTGATTCTGAGCTGTTCCCACACCCACTCCGGCCCGGTGCTGCCGTATGCGCTGTCGGACATCTACCCGCTGGACGACGCGGCCCGCGCGGCGATTGCGGCGTACGGCACGGTGCTGGAAACGCGGGTGATCGAGGCGGCGCGCCAGGCGTTTGGCGCGATGGAGGCGGTGACGCTTGCGTCGGGAACGGGCATCACGCGTTTTGCCGTCAACCGAAGGGAGAACGTCGAGGCGCAGATTCTCGGGAATCCCTTTGTCAAGGGCCCGAGCGATCACACGGTGCCCGTGATTCGGGTGGCGCGTCCCGACGGCTCGCTGCTGGCCGTTGTTTTTGGCTATGCCTGCCATGCCACTGTGCTGTCCGGTTACCAATGGTCTGGCGACTATCCGGGCTGCGCGCAGACGGAACTGGAGGCGGCGCACCCGGGTGCCACGGCGCTCTTCTTTGCGGGATGCGGGGCGGATCAGAACCCCATGCCGCGGCGCACCGTGGAACTGGCGAGGCAATACGGACGCGAGCTGGCGGCTGCGGTGGACCGGGTGCTTGGGGAGACGATGGTCCCGCTCGATGCGCGGCTGGAGACGCACTACCGGGATATTGAACTTGCACTGGCCGAGATGCCGGGCATTGACCGTCTTGCCGAACTGGCCCAAGGCACTTCGGGCTACGAACAGCGCTGTTATGCCCGCCTGCTCGCGGATGCGCGCGCCGGTGTGGCCCTTTCGCAAACGCGGCCGTACCCCGTCCAGTTATGGCGCGCCGGAAAACAGACACTGCTGGCGCTGGGAGGCGAGGTGGTGGTGGAGTACAGCATTTTCGCCAAGAAGATGCTGGGTCAGGACACGTTTGTCATGGGGTATGCCAACGGGGTGATGGGATACATTCCCTCCGAAAAGATTCTGCGTGAGGGCGGCTATGAGGGGAAAATCGCCCAGGTGGTGTACGGAATGCCCTCCGTTTGGAGTGATGACATTGAGAAGCGGATCCTGGGCGGCATCGTGGACACGGCCAGGGAGGCGGGGCTGGAGCTGAAGGAGTAGGCGGGCCGCTGCCTGACCGGGACGCACACGAGTATTCGCGCCTCTTTGCCGCCCCGATTTCGCCGGATGTTCCGCAAGGAAAGCATGGAAGCCGTCAATCGACACGAGATGATCCTCTTTTGCCTGCAGCTTGGCGTGATGCTTTGCATGGCGCTGGCATGCGGGCGGATCATGCAGCGGTTTCGCCAACCCCGTGTGCTGGGGGAATTGATCGGCGGCATACTGCTGGGACCGACGCTGTTTGGCGCGCTGGCGCCGGGCATGCATGGGTGGCTGTTTCCCCCGGCAGGCAGCACCGTCGTGCTGCGCGAGGGGGTCATCCGCATCGGCATGCTGTTCTTCATGTTTGTCGCGGGGCTTGAAGTGCAGTTGACCCAGGCGCGCCGTTTGGGGGCCAGCATTGCGTTGACGAGCGGCTTCGGCATTGCTGTGCCGTTTGCGCTGGGCTACGGGATGGTGCTGTTGTTCCCGGATTTGTGGGGTGCGCCAGCGCGCGCGCACAGTCAGATCCTTGCGCTGTGCATCGCCACGGCGATGTCCATCTCGGCGCTCCCGGTTATTGGGCGCATATTGATGGACCTTGGTCTCATGAAGCGGGGTGTCGGCGTGGTGGTGATGACCGCAGCCACGGTGAACGACCTTCTGAGCTGGTCCGTTTTCGCGCTGCTGCTGGGCATGTTGGTTCCGGGGGCATCTTGGATCAGCGTGACAATCCGGGTGGGCACCGTGGTGTGCATGGTGCTGTTCGTGCTGGGTCCCGGACGCTGGCTGGGTGGCTGTCTGTTGCGGCGCATGCGGGCGCCGCTGGTCTGGCCAAGCGGGTTTGTGGGAATTATCGCAGTGATGGTTCTGGCGTCTGCGGCATGCGCGGAAGGGGCTGGTGTGCATGCCATTTTCGGTCCATTCCTGGTGGGAATGGCCTTGGGGCAGGGCCTGAAAGGCGAGGCGCAGCAGCGGGCCCATGGGGTCATTTCCCAGTTTGCGCTGAGTTTTTTTGCGCCGCTCTACTTTGTGTCGGTGGGGATAAAGGCGAATTTTGCGGCCGACTGTGATCCGGTTCTGGTGGTGCTGGTGATCCTCGTGGCAACGGTGGGAAAGGTTTGCGGCGGCGGCGGCGGCGCATTTCTGGGGGGAATGGGCCGCAGGGAGGCGCTTGCGGTGGGTTTTGGATTGAATGCGCGGGGCGCAATGGACATGATTCTGGCGTCAGTGGCGCTGGAGTACGGAATCATTGACCGGCGCATTTTTGTGGCGCTGATCATTATGGCGATGGTGACGTCGATGATCAGCGGTCCGGCAATGCAGGCGCTGATGCTGCGTCGGGGACAAGAGCGGTGATTTGAAACGAGCACTTCCTTTCTCCAGTCTGAAAGAGAAGTGTGCCAATGGAATTGTTCATGTTGACGACGTGCACTCAGATGTCCAAATGGGAGAGAATTGCGATGCCATTTCGTTCAAATAGTTCCGTGATCCGTTCAACAGGTGCGTTTGCGGCCTTGTTCGTGGTCTTGTGCGGTATTGGTCTTGGGCTTATTTCGCAGGGGTGCCATGCGCAGGCCGCCCCGCCCTTCGGACATCCCTATCTGACGTGGCAGGGTGATCCGTGCACGACCATGACCGTGACGTTCCAGACGGCGGCTGTGCCGAAGGCCGTGGAGCTTCGCTACGACACGGCATCCCACGTGGGGAAGCCGGACGACTATTCCGGCAAGATGGCGGGCGCATCACACCAGATTGAAGGGCTGGCGGACAAGCGGAGCGTCAACAGCGCTGAACTGACCGGGTTAAAACCGGGCACCCGCTACTACTTTGTTTTTCAGCAGGAGAACGGGGAATTCTCGAAGGAATACCAGTTTGAAACCATTGCCAACGACGGGCGGATGGTTCGGTTTGTTGACGGCGGTGATGTGGGGGAGTTTCCATCGGTGCCGGGGCTGTTCAAGTCTGCGGCGGCGCAGAACCCGGCGTTTGTGGAAATAGGCGGGGATATCGCCTACGAGGGCGGGAACCTGGATGAGTACGCCACGGTGGACGCATGGCTGGATCTTTGGACCGATGCGATGGTTTCCGTCGATGGCCGCCTGATTCCGCTGGTCGCCGTGATCGGCAACCACGAGGTCAATCACGGGAGCGGAACGAAGGAGCAGCGCGCCCCCTTTTATTACGGATATTACCCGCAGGGCGGCAAGTCCTATTTTGTGCGCGACTTTGGCCCCAATCTCCGGTTCATTGCGCTGGACTCGGACCACACAGTCGCGCATGCCGATCAGGCGGGATGGCTCAGGGAGCAGTTGCAGGCACCGGCGGGAAAACACCGGATTGCCTCGTACCATGTCCCGCTGTTTCCATCGCATCGTGAGTTCACGGGGGGCGATTCGGATTCGGGCCGGCGCTTATGGATGCCGCTGTTCGACGAATTCCACCTGAGCTTCGGTCTGGAACACCATGACCACACGTTCAAGCGGACCAAAGCGATGTGCGGCGGCGAACCGGCCCCCGCAGGGACGGTGTATCTGGGCGACGGGTGCATGGGTCAGGACCCGCGTGAGGTGGACGCTTCACGTTTCTACATTGAAAAGGCGGAGCAGTTGCGGAATTTTTGGGTAATCGACGTGGATGCGGAGAAGGTGTCCTGCCGGGCGATTGGCGAGGACGGGAAGGTGTTTGACGAGTGCGTGGTGAAATAGGGGGAAGGGTGAAAGGCAAAAATGGTGAAGTTTGAAGTGTCCTGTCCCGTGAAGGGAAAGTCAGAAACCTAAAATCTGAGATTTGAGATCGGAGCGTATGCGCAGACGCCAGTCGGCAGCAGACTTGACTCGCTTCAGCCCCTTGCCTGTGGCGCCATTTCGCGGTACAATGAGGTGCGCAAAGCAGCAGATAAGAGGAACCGCCGATGACCCAAATGACCAGAAGCGAACTCAGCGAACATCTTGCCGAGACGCTTAACCGAGTTGCCGGGGAGGGAGGGCCCGTTCTCGTCGAGGATATCGCTGTAATCATGTCCGCCGACGAGTATCGACTTCTGCGCGAACTGGAGGATCGACTCGACCTCGCCGAGATGGCAAAGGCCAAAGCAGAAAGCGAAGGAACGCTTCCTTACGAGGACGCCCGCAAGGAACTGGGGATCTGAAAGTGGCCTATTCGGTCACGATTGAGCGCGGCGCGCTTCGCGACCTCAAACGCCTGCCGGAGGACATACGGGGACGTATTGACGAACACATCATGGCTCTCTCCGGAAATCCCCGTCCCCAGGGGGTGGAAAAACTGTCCGGAAGTGAATGCTCCTACCGGCTCCGTGTTGGCAACTATCGGATTCTTTACGAAATCCACGATCAAGTCCTGCGCGTTCTCGTTGTAAAGGTCGGACACCGCCGGGACAAATACCGGGGCGTATAGTCCTGCTGAATTCGCCGCCCCGTCCGGCCTGACGGTGTATCCCGGCAACGGTTGCTTCGGCTGAAACCGCGCAGAGTGGACACTTCACGTTTCTATGTTGAAAAGGCGGCGCAGTTGCGGAATTTCCGGGTAATCCACGTGGATGCGGAGAAGGCATCCTGCCGGACGATTGGCGAGGAAGGGAAGGTGTTTGACGAGTGCGTGGTGAAATAGGGTGAAGGATGAAGGGTGAATCCGATCTGAAATTTGAGATCGGAACTTACGCTCCGGTATCGGCCTTGTCGCGGGCGGCGAAACGTTCCCAGCGCTCGCGGACGCCTTCCTGAAATTCCGCTTCAATGTCTTTGTCCAGGCCCTTGAATCTGCCCTGGGCGGAGAGGTAATCGTCGAGCGGGCGCAGATTTCCGCCGCCTTTTGCGATGGTTTTGGTCTTGCTTGTGAAACGAAGCGCGCCGTCCTCGATTTCGAAGAGCGGGAGAACGCCCGTCTCCACGGCCAGACGGCCCAGGCCGATGGTGTCGCGGGTCGGGAAGGCCCAGCCGGGGGGGCAGGGTATCAGAATGTGGATGTAGCGCATGCCCTTGCGGTCGCGCGCCTTGAGCACCTTGTCGTACAGATCGCCGGGATAGGAAGGGCTGGCCGTGGCGATGTATCCGACGCCATGGGCCTCCATGATCCGGATCATGTCCTTTTTGTGCTCCTGCTTGCCGTGCACGGGCGTGGTGGCGGTCTTGACGCCCTTGGGAGTGGCACTGGAGCGCTGGGTGCCGGTGTTCATGTAGGCTTCGTTGTCGTAGCAGATGAAGAGCATGTCCTCGTCGCGCTCGGCGGCGCCGCTGAGCGCCTGTATGCCGATGTCGACCGTGCCGCCGTCGCCCGCCATGGCCACCACGCGAATATGGTCTTTCCCCACGGCCCTCAGCCCGGCGGCCACGCCGGTGGCTGTTGCGGCGGTGCTGGGGAAGGTGCAGTTCAGCCAGGGAACGCGCACGGAGGCGACGGGATACATGCCGCCCAGCACGGTCAGGCAGCTTGCCGGGATGGTCATGATCGCCTTCCCGTCCAGCGCCTTCAGAATATGGCGGTACGCGATGGCAAGCCCGCAGCCCGCACAGGTGCGGTTTCCGGGAAGCAGGTACTCAACTTCGGGCAGGTCCAGTATGTTTGTGGTCATGATGGCTCAGATTTGGCAGTTAAGCCATTCGGTCGGTTTGAGGGTGATGCCCGCTTCGAGGTCCTGCAGGGCATTGTGGGTAACCTCGGCAATTTCGCGCGCCTTGACGTCACGGCCGCCAAGGCCCGCAATCAGCCCTTGAACTATCGGCGTGGATTCGCCGCCATAAAGGGCGGCTTTCAAGTCCGTGCAG
>CAIXUF010001390.1 GCA_903922535.1 Candidatus Hydrogenedentota bacterium | reverse complement strand
TCGGGGGTGATTTTTCCTCAGACGGGCCTATTCCCGGCCTGCGCGAGGCCATTTCCCCGCTCGGCTTGGGGTAAACCCAAAATCCCTGTCCACGTAAATCCATACAGGCACAAAAGGTTAGCCATTTCGCAAATGCCTCACTTGAATTCTCCGTTTACTGCGTAATATAATATTTCCTCTGCTGGATATTTTTGTTCCGCTCCATTTCATTCTTGACATGTCACAGAATCAGGTTTATAGTCTTGTTAAGATGGTTGGTGTGTTTCGGCCATGCTGTTTCTGTCCACTGGAAGCAGAAACAGCCGTGTCCGACCAGGCATGTTGTATAGGATCGCCCAACAAAGGGAGTATATGCGATGAAACGGATATCTTGGACAAACGGAGTGGTGTTGCTGGCGCTTTTCGTGGCGCTTGCCGGATGCACCCCGAAAAAGACCGTTCCCGACGTGGTGGGTCAAACACAGACGGCGGCATCGGCGAGCATTTTGGGCGCGGGCCTGGTGGTCGGCACGGTCACTGAAGTCTACAGCGCAACTGTGGCGGCCGGTGTGGTCGTTAGCCAAACGCCCGCGGCGGGAACGTCGGTAAAGGCCTCCTCGGCCGTGGACCTTGAGGTTTCCAAAGGCCCCCAGCCGGTATCGGTGCCCAACGTGGCCGGCCAGACGCAGGCGGCGGCATCGGCGGCGATTACGGGCGCAGGCCTGGTGGTTGGCACGGTCACTGAAGCCTTCAGCGCCACCGTGCCCTCCGGTTCCGTTGTCAGCCAAACGCCTGCGGCGGGAACATCAGTAAGCCCCGGCTCCGCCGTGGACCTTGTGATTTCTCAGGGTCCCCAGCCGGTATCGGTGCCCAACGTGGTTGGCCAGACGCAGGCAGCGGCGACGACGGCGATTACGGCTGCGGGACTGGTGGTCGGCACGGTCACTCAAGTCTTCAACGCGACCGTTCCCGCCGGTTCCGTGATCAGCCAAACGCCTGCGGCGGGTGCGTCGGCAAGTCCCGGCTCGGCCGTGGCCCTTGTGGTTTCCAAGGGTCCGGCGGTGGCAGTGCCCAACGTGGTCGGCATGACGCAGGCGACGGCATCCACGGCGATTGTGGGTGCGGGCTTGGTGGTCGGTACGGTAACGGAGGAGTTCAGCGCGACCGTGCCGTCCGGCTCCGTCATCAGTCAAACGCCTGCGGCGGCGACTTCGGTCAGTTCCGGCTCGGCCGTGGCCCTTGTGGTTTCCAAGGGACCCGCGCCCGTGACAGTGACCGTGCCCAATGTCGTCGGCGCGACCCAGGCTGCGGCCTCCACGGCGATTGTGGGCGCGGGCCTGGCGGTCGGCAATATCACGCTGTCCTTTAGCGCGACCGTGCCTGTCGGCTCCGTCATCAGCCAAACGCCCGCGGCGGGCACGACGGTGAATTCCGGCTCTACCGTCGCCCTTGAGGTTTCCAAGGGCCCCGCGACCGTCGCGGTTCCCGACGTGGTGGGCCAGACGCAGACGGCTGCGACGACGCTCATCCTGGGCGCGAATCTTGTGGTCGGCACGGTGACGGAGGAGTTCAGCGCGACCGTGGCCTCCGGCAACGTGATCAGCGAGACGCCTTCGGCGGGAACATTGGTGAACCCCAGTTCCGCCGTGAACCTTGTGGTTTCCAAGGGACCGGAGCCCGTGATGGTGCCCGACGTGGTGGGCCAGACGCAGGCGGCGGCGACCACCGCGATCCAGAGCGCCCTGCTCTCGCTCGGCGCCATAGCCCGGGTGTACTCCCTGTACACGCCGGTCGGCAACGTGGTCTCCCAGAATCCCGCGGCGAACGCGAGCGTCCCGCCGAACACGGCGGTCGATCTGAATGTCTCCAAGGGTCCGGATATTGTGCCGGACGTGGTGGGCCTGACGCAGGCCGCCGCGACCACGGCCCTTACGAACACGCTGCTCTCGCTGGGCGCCGTGGCGCACATCTACAGCAATTCGGTTCCCGCGGGCACCGTGGCTGCGCAGAATCCCCCTGCAGGCACGCAAGTCGAACCGAACTCGGCGGTGGACCTGACGGTGTCCGACGGGCCGCAGGTTAAGATCGCGAAAATGCTGAAGGCGGCCCTGAGGGCCTTCGGCAGGGCCAGACAGGACGTGTAGGTCACGGCCCGTCGTACCGATATCCAGCGCCATGCACCGTTAGGATGATGGCGGGGTTCTTCGGGTCGAGTTCGATACGGCGGCGGAGTTGGGCGATGTGCTGATCGAGCGTTCGACTGCTGGGCATGTAGTCACGGCCCCAGCACTGGTCGAAGAAGGTGTTGCGATCGACCACCTTGCCGCGATATTTGAATAGAAGTTCCAAAACGCGCACGTCGCGAAGGCTCAGGTCAATGACCGAGTCTTTGCGGCGTGCGCGCAGTTCATTTGGGAAGACCGTGAGGTCGCCCATGACAATGGGCGCCTGTTGGCCGCGGCCCGCGCGGGCGGCCGTGTAGCGCCGGGTGACGGCGCGGATGCGGGCAATAACCTCGCGCACGCCGAAGGGCTTCTGGATGAAATCGTCGGCGCCGAGTTCGAGGCCGACCACGCGATCCACCTCTTCGGACTTGGCGCTGATGAAGATGACCGGCACGGCCGGGTCCGCGCGGCGTATGCGGCGGCAGACCTCGTAGCCGTCGACGCCGGGCATCATGATGTCCAGACACACGAACTGCGGCTTCTCGCGCTCATAGAGTTGCAGCGCCTCGATGCCGTCGCGGGCGCATACCGTCTGGTAACCCTCGCCCGCGAGCACTTCGGCGAGTCCGTTGCGGATGTGTTCGTCATCCTCGGCGATGAGCACTTTCATGTCCCATTCTCCCCGTTCACGCGCGGCGCGCGCAGCGTCACCTTAAAGCATGCACCCTTTGGTCCGGGTTCCAGCACCAGATCCCCGCCGTGCAGCCGGGCAAGATCACGCGCGATGGACAGGCCAATGCCCGTGCCCGCCACGCCGTCGGTCAGTTTGTTGCTGATACGGTAGAACGGAGTGAAGATCCGTTCCCGCTCTCGCGGCGGAATGCCGGGGCCGTCATCCTCGACCCAGACCGACATGCGGTCCACTTCGCGGGCCACGCTGATCACGACGCGCGTGCCCGACACGGCGTACTTCTCGACATTGCCCAGCAGGTTGCCGACGATTTGCCCGACAACGTCGCGGTCGACCATGCCCCCGCCGTCCGGCGCGGGGGTGAATTCAAGGGCGAGGCCCCTGGATTCCAGCGTGGCGCGAAAGTTCTCCATGACCGACCGCAAAATCTCGTTGATGTCGCCCGGCGCGGGATGCAGCGCCAGTTTACTGCGCTGTTTTCGGCTGAAGGTCAGGATGTTGCCGATGAGCCGGCTGAGGCGCTGGCTTTCGGCGACGATAACCCTGAGGTACTGCCCGGACTTGTCGTCGGTCTCGGGCAGCGCGTTTTCCAGCAGCTCGGCGTACATGCGGATATTGGTGAGCGGCGTCTTCAGTTCGTGGGAGACCTGGTTCACGAAGCTGATGCGCTGCGCCGCCTCGCGCATTTCACGGGCGTTTTCGCGGTAGTAGTAAAAAGCCAGGGCAGCCACGGCAATTATCAGGGTGCATATCCCGGGGAGGATGTTCAGCGCCACGCCGCGGTCGTAAACGCCGGGCAGGCTGGAGGGCGGCAGATAATAGTCCAGGGTCCATGAACCGAGCGGCGGGCTGAGCGCGAGCGTGACCTCGGGCAGCGCGGACTTGTCGGGCTCGTAGCCGCCCCACTGGTGAATCACGCCGCCGTTGCTGTCCTTCAGGGCAATGCGCGCGTCGGGGAGCGCCGCGTCGGATCCGGTCTGCTCGAACGCGGCAATGATGTCGGCCATCAGCGCGGCGAGGTTCATCTCGGCGCCCACCGTCATGCCCGCATCGTCGCGCCACCAGAAGAGGAGATCAATGCCGTTGCCCGAGTACCAGGAGCGCCAATGGTCTCCAGACTGCGCAGGCTGGCCTCTGTTCAGTTCACCGCCGCTTTCGGAATAGGAGGGCAG
>CAIXUF010001389.1 GCA_903922535.1 Candidatus Hydrogenedentota bacterium | reverse complement strand
GTGCCGTAGGTGCCGTATTGTTCGTACGCAGAGGAGCCCTTCATCCAGGTCCAGTTGCCGGAGGCAGGATCGTATTGCCACAGGTCGCTGAGAACGTCTGTGCGCCCCGCAGCGTCCGTCCCATAGCCGCCGAAGAGCCATAGGTTGCCCGAAGGGTCGGTCCACGATACCGACTCTTCCCGCGCGCCGGGCATGTTGCTTGCCGCAGGCGTGCCCAGCGTGCCGTAGATTCCCGCCTGCGTGACCGGCGAGGTGCCCTTCATCCAGGTCCAATTGCCCGTGGTCGGGTCGTATTTCCACAGGTCATTAATTGTGCCTTCCGTTGTCCCCTCGACGTTGCCGGACCCGCCAAAGAACCATATCCTGCCCGAAGGATCGGTCTGTAAGACTGCGCCACTGCGTCCGCCGGGGGTGTTGGCCGCATCAGGCGTTCCGAGCGTGCCGTAGGTTCCGGGCGGGTTTGCCGTTGTGGCGCCCTTCATCCAGGCCCAGTTGCCTGTGGCCGGGTCGTATTTCCACAAATCGTTGAGGGAACCTGTAGTTCCAGTGCCATCCTGACCATTTCCGCCTAGGAGCCACAGAATGCCCGAAGCGTCCGTCCAGAATACCGCGTCCGATCGCGCGCCCGGACTGTTGGTTGCCGCCGGGGTCCCAAGCGTGCCATAGGTCCCTGCCTGGTTGATTGTCGAGGTGCCCTTCATCCACGCCCAGTTGCCCGTGGCCGGGTCGTATTTCCACAGATCGTTGAGACAGTTGGAACTTCCCGAGGCGCCGTAGCCGTAACCGCCGAAAAGCCACAGCTTGCCTGAATTGTCCATCCATGAGACAGCGCCATTGCGCGCGCCCGGCGTGTTGGTCGCCGCCGGTGTTCCGACTGCCCCGTAGCTCCCGAGCTGACTCCGTGTCGAGGCACCTTTCATCCAGGTCCAGTTGTTCGTGGCCGGATCGTATTTCCACAGGTCGTTTAGGTAGCCCGAAGTCGTCCCCGTGTCAAAGCCGTACCCGCCGAACAGCCACAATGTGCCCGAAAGGTCGGTCCACGAGGTCGCGTTCCGGCGCCCGCCGGGGGTATTGTCCGCTGCAGGCGTGCCAACGGTACCGTAGATCCCCGACTTGCTGCCCGTCGAGGCGCCCTTTATCCAAGTCCAGTTGTTCGTGGCCGGATCGTATTTCCAAACGTCATTGAGACAATCCCAACTTCCCGACCCGTCGAGGCCATAGCCGGCAAAGAGCCAGAAATTGCCCGAAGCGTCGGTCCACGGCACCGCACCGTAGCGTGCACCGGGCGTATTGGACGGTGAAGGCACTCCCTGCGTCCCGTAAACGCCGCGCTGCAGTGCTGTCGAAGCGCCCTTTATCCAGGTCCAGTTGCCGGTGGCCGGTTCATATTTCCACAGGTCATTGAGGTAATACGAGTCCCCCGTGCTGTCATAGCCGTTGCCGCCAAAGAGCCACAGGCTGCCGGAGTTGTCCATCCACGAAGCCGCGTACTTTCGCGCGCCGGGCCTGTTGGCCGGGTCGGCCACGCCCTGCGTGCCGTAGAAAGGTTCGACGCCAAAATCAAAGTTCCCTTTCATGGCGGCCCAGTTGAGTGCTGCACAGGGTCCCGGCATCGGCGCCTCAAGCACCACCACCGTCCGCAATACCTCTGCGGCACTGTTTCCGTTGCCATCGTCGACGTTGTAGCGCACGGTGTAGGTGCCGGGTGTCGAAGTGTTCACCGGGTTCGTGACAACAATGTTGCCCGTCCGATCCCCCGCGCATGTGTCGGTGGCGGTTGCTCCGTCATCCACGTAGACAACGCCTGACATAACAGTCACCTGCGTGGAGCCCAGCAGGCTGATGACCGGCAAGGTGGTGTCTACCACGTTGATCGTGCGTGTCATCGCAAAGGCGTTTCTTCCCTGTCCGTCGCTGACGTCGTAACGCACGATGTAAGTGCCGGGGATGTTCACGTTCGCCGGGTTGGTGACGACGATGCTGGCGGTCAGATCACCTCCTCCGCCGTCGACCGCCGTGGCGCCCGTGTCCGTGTAGGCAGTGTGGCACTCCACGATGAGCGGATTGGCGCCCGGCAGCGTTATGACCGGCTGATCTGGAACTCCCACGTTGACCGTGCGCGTGACCTCGGAGGCATTGTTGCCGTTGCCGTCATTCACGTTGTAGCGCACGGTGTAGGTGCCGGGCACATTCACATTCACCGGGTCGGTTGCGACAATGCTGGCGGTAAGATTGCCCGCGCACACATCGAAGGCAGTTGCCCCCGCGTCCGTGTACACGGTGCCGTAGTAGACATTCACCGGGCTGACACCCAGCAAGGTGATGACCGGCGGGGTAGTGTCCAACACACTGACCGTGCGCGTGACTTCGGCGGCGCTGTTGCCGTTGCTGTCGTTCACGTTGTAATGGGAGGTATAGGTCCCGGGGGCCTGCGTGTTCACCGGGTTGGTGACGACGATGCTGCCCGTAACGTTGCCCGCGCAGTTATCTTTGGCAGTCGCTCCCGCGTCGGTGTAGGATGCGCCGCATTCCATGGTGACCGGCGTTGTGCCCATCAGCGTGATGGATGGCGGAATGTCGTCCACGCCGGAAAGGCTGGAATGCCACAGGTCGCTGAGGTAACCGGAATTTCCTGCGCCATCATAGCCAGTGCCGCCGAAGAGCCAGAGATTGCCCGAGGCGTCGGTCCACGGGGCCGCGCAGTTGCGCGCTCCGGGTGTGTTTGGTGTCGCCGGGGTTCCGAGCGTGCCATAGGCCCCAGCCTGGTTGGTTGCCGAGGCACCCTTCATCCAAGTCCAGTTGCCGGTGGCCGGGTCGTATTGCCACAGGTCGTTGAGGTTGCCGCTGGCTGTGGCGGCGTAGCCGCTGCCGCCCAAGAGCCACAGCTTGCCCGAGGCGTCGGTCCAAGAAACCGGGTATTCGCGTGCACCGGGCGTGTTGCCCGCAGCCGGGGTGCCAAGTGTGCCGTAGGTCCCATATTGGCCGGTCGCTGAGGCACCCTTCATCCACGTCCAGCAACCGGTGATCTGGTCGTATTTCCAAAGGTCATTGAGGTCGCCCACGGTCCCCGTTCTGGAGTTGCCGTAGCCGCCGAAGAGCCACAGCTTGCCCGAAGCGTCTATCCACTTGACTGCTCTGGCACGTGAGCCGGGTGTGTTGGCCGCCGCCGGCGTCCCGAGCGCGCCATAGATTCCGGACTGGCTGATTGCCGAGGTGCCCTTCATCCAGGTCCAATAGCCCGTGGCCGGATCGTATTTCCAAAGGTCGTTTAGGTAGCCAAGTGTCGAAGCGCCGTAGCCATAGCCGCCGAAGAGCCAGAACTTGCCTGAACTGTCGGTCCACGAGACTGCGGCATAGCGCGCGCCGGGCGTGTTGGCGGGCGTCGCCGTTCCGAGCGTGCCGTAGATTCCAACTTGATTGGTGCCCGAGGAACCCTTCATCCAGGTCCAGTTACCCGTGGACGGGTCATATTTCCACAGGTCGTTTAGGTAGCCTGCCCCGCTGTAGCCGTAACCGCCCAGGAGCCACAGTGCTCCTGAACTGTCGGTCCACGTGACACCTCCGTAGCGCGCACCGGGGGTGTTGGCGGTCGTTGGTGTCCCGAGCGTGCCGTAGGTCCCGGACAGTCCGGTCGTTGAGGAACCCTTCATCCAGGCCCAGTTGCCGGTGGACGAATCGTATTTCCACAAGTCATTCAAGTAGCCTGATCCGTTGTAGCCGCCGAAAAGCCACAGCGCGCCCGCGGTGCCCGTCCACGAGGTGGCCCTGAAGCGCGCGCCGGGCATGTTGGCCACCGTCGGCGTGCCGAGCGTGCCGTAGATCCCCGCCTGGCCTGCTGTCGAGGCACCCTTCATCCAAGCCCAAGTCAGCGCCATCTCACAGGGCTCATCCCCGGGCGCATACCCGGCCACTACCTTGCGCGTTACTTCAGTCGCGGAATTACCGTTTCCGTCGTTCACGTCGTACCGAACAGTGTAAATACCGGCTGTCGAAGTGTCCACAGGGTTCGTGACTATAATGGCGGAAGTCAGATCGCCCGCGCATACATCGCTTGCCGCTGCGCCCGCATCTGTATAAATTGTCCCGAACGGGGTAACCACCGGATTGAAGCCCAGCAGCGTGATGACCGGCGGCGTGGTGTCCGTCACCGTCAGTGTGTCCGTTGCGGTGCCCTGATACACGTCATCGGCCACGGTGGCCGCAACGGCGTAGTTTCCGACGCCCGTCGGCGGCGCCGTGGAACCGGCATAGGTGATGTTTACCGTCAGACCCGCAGGAATTGTTGTTGCGGCGACCGGCTTCGGCGTGCCGTCGCAGGTCTGGAACAGGCCGCTGAGCGTCAATGCGGCGCTCACCTTGCAGATGGTCAGGTTCGCGGGCACAAAGGTGAGGGCATAGTTCGGTCCTGCCGCCAGGGTGCCCTGGTTGATGGCATAGGGGTTGCCCGCCAAGGTCTCGCCCGCGGCGCGGCCAGCGCGCCGGTGAACGTGTCGCCTGTCACCAGTGAACCGGAGGATACCGTGAAGGTCAGCGGCGGGTCGGCCGCGCCCAGGATCTTCGTCACGGCGTTTGCGGTCACCGTCAGCGGCCTGGCTGTGATGGTCAGGTTTGCGGGCACAAAGGTGATGGTGTAGTTCCCGCCCGCTGTCAAAGTTCCCTGGCTGATGGCATAGGGACTGCCAGGCACCGTCTCACCCGCCGCACGGGACAGTGCGCCAGCGAACATGTCGCCGGTTGCCAGTGACCCGGAAGTCACTGTGTAGGTCAGCCCGGGGTTGCCCGCGCCATATACCTTTGTTCTTGCGTTTGCGGTCACGGTCAGCGGCCTGGCCGTGATGGTCAGGTTTGCGGAAACAAAGGTGACGGCGTAGTTCGTCCCCCCGTTTCCGCCCGCCGCCAATGTTCCCTGATTGATGGCATAGGGACTTCCCGACACGGCACTGCCCGCGGCACGGGCCAGCGCGCCGCTGAACGCGTCGCCGGTAACCAGTGAACCGGAAGTCAGGGTGTAGGTCAGTGCCGGGTCGGCGTTGCCGTAGGTCTTTGTCTTGTCATCGGCGGCTATTGTCACTGCCCTGGGCGCGATCGTCAGGGTCGCGGAAACCAGGGTGACGGCGTAGTTCGTTCCCCCGTTTCCGCCGGCCGTCAGGGTGCCCAGCGTGAGGGCATAGGGCCCGCCGGCCACCGTATTGCCGGCAACTCGGCCCAGCGCGCCACTGAAAGCGTCGCCGTTTGCCAGTGAACCGGAAGTGAGGGTATAGGTCAGCGCTGGGTCGGCGTCGCCGTAGGTTTTCGACTTGGCGTCTGCGGTCAGCGTCAGCGGCTTGGGTGAGATGGTCAGCGTTGCGGGAACGAAGGCAATGGCGTAGTTTGCGCCCGCCGTCACGGTGCCCTGCCTGATGGCGTAGGGGCTGCCAGCGGTTGACTCGCCCGCGACGCGGGCCAGTGCGCCGGTAATCGTGTCACCGCCGAGCAATGATCCGGCCAGCACGTAGGTCAGCGCCGGGTCGTCATCGCCGTAGGTTTTCGACTTGGCGTCCGCGGTCACGGTCAGTGCCTTGGGATTGATGGTCAGGTTCGCGCCAGCATAGCGGATGATGTAGTTCGGCCCCGCGTCCACGGTGCCTTGGGCAATGGCATAGGTGTCGGCATTCTCGCCCGGGGCACGGGCCAGCGCGCCGGCAATGGAGTCGCCGCCAACCAGTGACCCGGTCAACCCATAGGTCAGCGCCGGGTCGTCATCGCCGTAAGTCTTTCCCTTGGCGTCGGCGGTCACTGTCAGCGGTTTCGGCACGATCATCAGGTTCGCACCGGCATAGGTCACGGTGTAGTTCGGCCCCGCATCCACCGTGCCCCGGGTGATGGCATAGGGGCCGCCAAGGACCGTTTCGCCCGCAACACGGGCAAGTGCCCCGCCCACAGTGTCGCCGCCCACCAGGGAACCCGCGGGGACTTGCCAGCTCAGCGGCGGGTCGTCGTCGCCGTACCGCTTCGTTATGGCGTTTGCGGTCACGGTCAACGGCCTTGGCGTGATCGTCAGGCTCGCGCCTGCAAAGGTGACGTTGTATTTCGGGGGAGTCGTCAGGCTGCCCTGGGTAATGCCATAGGGGCCGTCGAGAACGGCCTCGCCCGCGTCGCGCGCCAGTGCGCCGCTCATCGCGTCGCCGGGATCAAGCGGCGGGACGACTGTATAGGTCAGCGGCGGGTCGGCATCGCCGTAAACCTTGGTTATGGCGTTCGCGGTTATCGTAACGGCAACGGGACTGAACCATTTCGCATAGAGCGTTTGGTCGGCCAGGAGGGTTGCCGTGTCCGTGGCCAACACCTGTGTGCCGGTGCCGTAAACGTCCGTCCACCACCCGCCGAAGTTGCTGCCCGCGAGCACGGGCGTGGGAAGGGTCCCAGAAGGCGCGCCATAAGCCGAGTTGTGGGTCACGGTTTTGCTGGTCGGCGACACCGTGCCGCCCGATGGATCAAAAGTGACCGTGTAGGCATTCGGCGTGATGACCGCCTGCAATGTGTGGCCGTTGCGGTCCAGTGTGGTCACTTGATCGACTTTTAGGCCCGCCTTGAAGGTGTAGGCTGGGTCGGTGGACACCTGGGCCCAGGTGTCGGCGGTACCCTGCGCCGCGGTGTTCGCCTGCCACTTCACAAAGGTATAGCCCGCGTCCGGCACGGCGGTAATGCTGACGGACGCGTTATAGTCGTAGCTGCCGTCGGTCCAGGCAGGATCGCCTGCGGAACTCCCCTTCTTCAGGGTCGCCCCCGTGTCCGCTGCCGCGGCAACGGAATACGAGGACTTGTATGCGGCGGCGCAGATGCCCCATCTGTTCGCGCCTGTCCACGAATAGCCCATGGCCTTGTTGGCCGGCGCGGCCATGCAGTAAGCGCCCGTCGAATACCTTCGGGTCAGCGAACTCGACGTGAACACTCCTGTCTGGCCGGCCGTTGCCGTCAGCGCCGGGGCGCCGGCGGCGACGCCGCACAGGTCCACGACGACATAGTCCGCGGGTATCGGGCCGTTTGTCAGACTGCCCGTGCCCGCGCTTGTGCCGGTCCCGGTGCCGCTGTTTGCATAGGTCCCGTACAGGGTGCCGGACCGTGGATTCGTCTGATCAATGTTTCCGAAACAGGCAACTGCCGCCTGCTTCCTGTCTATGGAACCCTTGTAGGTTATCGTCAAAGTGAAGGTCTGGGTGACGGTTGAATCGCCAATCGCCGCATGGAACTGCTCCACGCCGTGTCCGTTGGTCGTGCCAATCAGCAGAATGCCGCCCGCCGCCCGGGTAAACGTTTTGCTGTTCCACGCGGGCAGTGTGGTGGTGGAGACGATGGCATCGGCCTGGTTGCCCGATGATGCCTTGTACGTGGACGTTGTCAGCACCAAGACACGGTTCTTGCCGGCAGGTGCGCTGTAGGAGGCGGTTTCTGTTGCGGTAGCCGCGGTGCTGGCAATGACCTCCGTCTGTGGTGCCAGCAGTTGCGGTGCCGCAAAGGCCGGCGCGGTGAGTACACCGCCCAGGCAGACCAGGAGGATCGGAATCAAAACGAAACCCAGGTTCAACCGTTTGTTCATGATTCGCTTCCACCCCGTTATGCCCTGACTGGACATGGATATGGACCCCGCCTGCCTGGATGCTTCAGGGGCGCCATTCCCGCCATACCTTCGATTACACACCCGCTTGACCTCCGACCGATACCCTTCACAATTTTCGTATCCGCGCGGCAGTGCTGCGCAAACCCCGTCCAGACAAGAATACAGCCTGGCGTCTTGCCTGTCAAGGAGAAAAAGAGCCCAAAAGAACGTCATGCACGGGCGTATCCTCCGCGTGACGCGTTCTTTCCAGAAATGCGCGCCAATCCTGTTGGGATTCTTCCCTGTCGGGCCGGGGTGGCCGTAAAAGCTGGACATTTCCGGGAGTCTGTTAAGGATTCGCCCCGCGGGAGCGGTCAGCATGCGGGAGGGCGTCCCTGGCGGACTATGCGGCGCAGCCGGGCACATTCATTGATATCGTCTCTTTTTCCGTGCCGTGGGCCCGGTGTCTTGGTGTCGGGCTTTCACGAAGGTGTCATGGCGCATGGGTGGACGCGGTTCAGTGTGGCGGGTGCCCCATTCACATCACACCTGTTTCCCCATTTCATATGCCTGCCGCATGGCTTCGCTTTTCCTGATGTCTCCGATATTCCAAGCTCTCGTTCCATAGACAACGCCCTCCTCTTTTGCACCACTCAGGCAGGAGGTGAATCCCCTGAATCCTTCCAGGGTTCTTTCCATTGCCTGCTTGCTGCTGTCCGCGGCCGCCACGATGAAACAGAACTTCTTGTTGCTGATCTCGGTATAGCGGGAACAGCACCTGTCAATAAGGGTCTTCATCTGTGCGGCCATCGTGTAGAAATAGACAGGCGTGGCCATCACAATCGTGTCCGCCGCAATCATTTTCTCCAGAACTTCGGCCATGTCATCTTTCTGGGGACAGCTTTTTCTCCCATTAAGGCACGTGCCGCAACCCGTACAGTACTTGATGGTCTTGTCCTTCAAGAATATCTTCTCCGCCTGGTGTCCGGCTTCCTGTGCTCCCGTCACAAACTGGTCGCACAGGAGGTCGGAGTTTCCTCCTCTTCGCGGACTGGAGGACAGCACCAAGACTTTCTTGTTCATTGCGCGACCTCCTCGAAGACCTTCCTGGCGATGGTCACGGCGGTGTTGGCCGTGGGCCAGCCGGAGTAGAATGCGAGGTGGGTGATGAGTTCGATCAACTCGTCCCTGGTGACGCCGTTCTCGAGTGCGTTTTTCAGGTGAAAGGGCAGCTCGTTCGATCGGTAGAGCGCCACAAGGCCTGCCACGGTGATGAGGCTCCGGTCGCGCGGCGACAGGCCGGGCCGCTTCCAGAGATCACCGAAAAGCACCTTGTCGGTATAGTCGCCAAGCGCAGGGGCAACGTCCGCGTAGGGGCTGCGGGCAGCTGTTGGTTCTTCATGCATGGGCATGGTTCCTCTCTATTCAGATTTCAGTGACGCCATATCGATGGAGAAACGGTACTTCACGTCCGATCTGAGAAGCCGCTCATAGGCTTCATTGGCCTTCTGGATGGGGATGACTTCGACATCGGCGGTGATGTTGTGCGTGCCGCAAAAGTCGAGCATTTCCTGGGTTTCGGCGATGCCGCCGATCGGTGAACCCGAAAGACTGCGGCGTCCGAGGATAAGGCTGAAAGCGGCGACGGCGAGCGGCTTCTCCGGCGCGCCGACGAGGGTGATGTTGCCGTCGCGGCGCAGTAGGCTGATATAGGCATTGATGTCGTGATCGGCGGCGACGGCGTCGAGGATGAAGTCAAAGCTGCCGGCATGCTTGGCCATCTCGTCGGCGTTGCGCGAGAGGACAACTTCGTCGGCGCCGAGGCGCATTGCATCGCCCTTCTTGCCCGGCGAGGTGGTGAAGACGACAACATGGGCACCGAACGCATGGGCGAATTTTACGCCCATGTGGCCCAGCCCGCCGAGACCAACCACGCCCACCTTCTTGTCCTTGGTGACGCCCCAGTGCCGCATGGGCGAATAGGTCGTGATCCCGGCGCAGAGCAGCGGCGCGGCGCCGGCGAGATCAAGATTGGAGGGAACGCGCAGGACGAAGCTTTCATCGACGACGATGCTGTCGGAGTAACCCCCGTAGGTCATGCCGCCGAGGTGCTTGTCCGGGGAGTTGAAGGTGAGTGTCATGTTCGGGCAGAACTGCTCCAGGCCGGCCTTGCAGTCGGGACAGGTGCCGTCGGAGTCAACCATGCAGCCGACCGCGGCAAGATCGCCGACCTTGTACTGGGTGACTGCCGCGCCGACTTTGGCGACGCGGCCGACGATCTCGTGGCCGGGCACGATCGGATAGATGGTGCCGCCCCATTCGTTGCGCACCATGTGCAGGTCGGAATGGCAGATGCCGCAATACAGGATTTCGATTTGGACGTCACGTTCGTTTGTGTCGCGGCGCGGAATCGTCGTGTGGGCAAGCGGCGATGTTGCACTTCCTGCGGAATAGGCTTTGGCGTTGTACATGGGAACTATCCTCCTGTGGGTTTCGTGTGGAGTCAAATCGTTATGGTGTGTGGGTTCCATTTCAGCGACCGGTCATTTTCTCCAGGGCTTCGGGATACCGATCCCCCTGCACCATGATGTTTGCTGCGGCCTCTTCGAGGTCACGAAGGTCGTCCGGTGTCAATTCGACGGCGGCCGCGCCGAGGTTCTCGTCGAGGCGGTGCAGCTTTGTGGTGCCGGGAATCGGAACAATCCACGGCTTCCGGGCAAGGAGCCATGCGAGCGCTATCTGGGCGGGCGTCGCCTGCTTCCGTGATGCAATGCTGCCAAGCAGGTCAACCATGGCCTGATTCGCTTTCAGCGCCTCCGGCGTAAAGCGCGGGAGTGTGCTGCGGAAGTCGGAACTGTCAAACGTGGTGCTATCGTCCATCTTGCCCGTAAGAAACCCCTTCCCCAACGGGCTGTAGGGAACGAGGCCGATGCCGAGTTCTTCGAGGGTCGGAATCACCTCCGCCTCGGGCCGTCTCCACCACAGCGAATACTCACTTTGAAGCGCAGTCACGGGCTGGACCGCGTGCGCGCGGCGGATGGTCTGCACGCCGGCCTCGGAAAGGCCGAAGTGCTTTACCTTGCCCTCCTGAATCAGGTCCTTCACCGCCCCCGCCACGTCTTCGATGGGCACGTCCGGATCAACGCGGTGCTGATAGAGCAGGTCGATGGTCCCGATCTTGAGCCGCTGGAGCGAGCCCTCAACGGCCTGCCTGATGTGCTCCGGTCGGCTGTTCAGCCCCGCAGCACCCGGCCGCGTATCGGCGCCACCGCAGTCGAACCCGAACTTGGTGGCGATCACCACTTGGTCACGGATTGGGGACAGGGCCTCACCCACAAGTTCTTCGTTTGTGAACGGGCCGTAAACCTCGGCGGTGTCGAAGAATGTGACGCCGCGATCCACCGCGGCCCGCAGAAGAGAGGTCATCTCCTGTTTGTCCTTGGGCGGACCATAGGAAAAGCTCATTCCCATGCAGCCGAGCCCGACGGCCGAGACTTCCAAGTTGCTGTTTCCAAGCGTGCGCTTTTGCATTGTGTGATCTCCTGTCTGTGGGTCAATCGGCGCCGTTGCCGCGGGTGACGCCTGTAATGCACCTTGCTTTGCCCGGGATTGCCCGGTTCCTTATGAGGAATTGTACCCACGCCCACGGAAGAAGCAATAGACCAATCCTGCCTTATTCTTGCCTGATAGTCCGAGATTCTGGACGAAGGTTTCGGGCAGCACACATCGTATGGTAAGATAAACAAAGTGGAGAACCGGAGAATTTAAATGCACAAAAGCAGTGTCATTTGGGCGCAGAAAGCTGACGCCTTGGAGCTTGGCCGCGCGGCGCTTGTGGAGAGGATTGCCCGATGGACCGAGAAAGCGGAGAAGCCGGACACCGCAATCCCGGCGCTGTCCCTTCGCCGGTACGAGGCGCCCACAGAGCCGACGAACTATATGCACGAACCGAGCATTTGCCTGTCCGTCCAGGGGGCCAAGCGCGTGCTGCTCGGTGAGGAAGTGTATGTGTATGACGCGCACCACTTCCTGATCACGTCGGTGGATCTGCCCGTGGTGGCGCAGGTCCTTGAGGCGAGCAGGGAAAAGCCCTACCTGGGACTGATGCTGAAGCTTGACCCGCGCGCGATCACGCAATTGATGGTGGACAGCAGCTTTCCAGCGCCCCGCGCACGGCAGGCAGGCCGGGGAATGGCGGTCAGCGAGGTGTTGCTGCCGCTGCTGAATGCCTTCCACCGGCTGATCGATTTGCTCGATGCGCCGGAGGACATCCCGATCCTTGCGCCGCTTATCCAGCGCGAAATCCTCTACCGTCTGCTTGTGGGGGAACAGGGTCCGCGCCTGCGGCAGATCGGGGCGGCGGGAAGCCAGAGCCATCAGGTTGCGCGGGCAATCGACTGGCTGAAGGGCAACTTTACCCGGCCGCTCCGTGTCGACGATCTGGCGGCTTACGCCCAGATGAGCACCTCGACCTTCCATCATCACTTCCGTGCGCTGACGGCCATGAGCCCGCTGCAGTTCCAGAAATGGCTGCGGCTGCATGAAGCGAGGCGGCTGATGCTCATAGAGCACCAGGATGCGGCCACCGCGGCGTTCCAGGTCGGTTACGAGAGTCCCTCCCAGTTCAGCCGCGAGTATGGAAGGCTTTTCGGCGCGCCGCCGCTGCGCGACATCACGAACCTGCGCCAAACGGCTGTTGCCGAGGGGGAATAGGGGCCAAGAATCCAACCGGACTGACGGGGCAGGGTTACCTCCAACTGCTCCATGGGAGTGACATGCCCCCCCAACGCGTTGGGAGGACTAGCTCTGGGGAGCGACGGAGTCGACGGTTTTCGCCTCGTCGATCCGGAGCAGCACGACGCCCGCAATCAGTTCCGTTGATATGAGCAGTTCTGTCTTCTGTCCGCCGCTGGGCGCTTTGCCTTGGATGAAGGCCGGTTCCCGCGTCACGCCTTTCCCGGAGCGGAGTGTTTCTGTCACTGTGCGGCGGATGGCGCAACCGCTGCAGTGAACGGTTTGGCCGCATCCCTCCGGAAGATAGGCATGGGCACACTCAAAGACGTTGCCGGGGCGGAAATCCTGAATTGCGGACAAATCCTTTTTGAGAAAATCACAGGCCTGCCGGTTTGCCATTCTCACGTTTACGTTCTGGTCAACAACCACGATGGGGCTGCCCAGGCCGTCGAGATACTGCCGCAAGGGCATGCCCATTTCCGCAAAGAGATGAAATGAACAGGTTTTGCACACGCCGTGTGAGACATCCCCCTGGCGCTTGCCTTCCGGGGTTTCGGGCCTTATCACCGTCCCACACCACGCGCACACCGTTTTCATGGCAGGCATCCTTTCGTGCGTCGGCCTTTGTCCGGAATCTCGTCAGGACTGTCAGACACCATCTTGCCCAAGCTAAGTCTGCCAGAGATTGCCGTAATTCGCAAGTGACTTTTCAGGAAACATCCATGCAGGGGGCGTACTTGGGCAGTGCGTGTGGTCGGCAATTGCGCCGTTGCGGAGGGCTGTGTGCATCCGCTTTTGGTGCCCCGTCCATCCTGACGTGCGGCGTTCCAAGGCCAACCGCGTCAATTGCCGGCAAGCCGGCACAGGAGGCGGGCCGAGGTGTTGGCAATCTGATCGCCCGTGCCGGGAGCGAGATAGCTGCACCGTGCGGTGCGGACTTCATACCCGCCGCCCAGGAACGCCTCGTTGGTGCCCACATAGCCGCAGCAGCCGTTGGCGAGTTCGGCGATCATGGTGGGTTTCCAGGGCGAGGCATGCTTGATGTCGAGGCCGAACTGGCAGAAGAGTTCGGCCGGGTTGCTGGCTATGGCGGCGGACCCGATGCGCATCGCAAGTATTTCCGTGTCCACCGTGGGCGATTTGGCCTTCATTTCGCGGACAAGCGCGGCCTCCTTGAGATACACTTCGTCACCCGTGCCCAGTCCGCTGCCGGGTGCCTCGCGCTTCACCAGTTCTTCATCTGAATTGCCGAGGTCGCGGATGGGCAGTGCAAGGGTTTCTGACATGACCCCCAGCGGCGCGTTGGCCGTGAACTCCGCCTTGGCGAGCACGTTCAACGCCACCGAACCCACGCTCATGCCAACACGCCGCGCCCACTTCTCACCAAATTCGGCGGGACGCGGGCTGAGGTTGTCCACCTGGGTGACATCGCCGCAGGCCCCGTTGAGAAACACCACGCCGATGTCGGCGCCCACACCGCCCCGGACGGTCTGCCGCACATAGCAGGGCCAATCGGCCGAAATCAGGCTTCCGCCGAGCGTGGTGCCGTGCATGGCGAAATTCACGATGCAGCCCAGCAGCCTGCCCTCCATGTCTTCCGCGGCGATCACGGCCACATCCGGATCGGACGGTCCGGCCGGCGCGACGATGTCGGGATTCATCTTGCCCGGATGGGTCCGGATGGTGCCGTCCTTCATCCGGAACCGCCTGTTGTAGGCGACGCCGTCCTCTTGGCCGAGGCCGGAACTGATGCGGGCATCAACCGCCGCCTCGCCGGCTTTTACCACGGCGTCGGCAATGCGTTCGGACACCATTTTACAGTAGCCCGCATCCTTCTCCACCGCCCAGCAATTCTCGACCGGCCCGCCGTTGTGTGTGTGGCTCGCACCGATCAGGATGTTTCCGGCGGGAATGCCGCAGCGTGCCTCCGCCTGCCTCCGCGCGTCCTGAACAATGCCCACCGGGATGTTGATCAGGTCCACGCCGACCACCGCCAGCGTGACGGTCCCGTTGCTGAAATAGGCTGCCTCCGCCCACAAGGGGTCATGAACGCCCTTGGAGAAGTTCTTGGCGAATCCGCCGGGTATTTCCATGCCGACGGACGGGGTCAGGTCGCTCCGCGCAAAACCCGCGCGCAGCGGTGGCGTGTTCACCTGTGGTGCGGCGGTCGCATCCTGCGCCTCCGCCGACGACAACACGCCGGACAGCAGGAAGGAAAGAACGAACACAGATGAAAACAGAGATGAGGTGTTCGAGAAGAGTTTGAGCAACTTCATGGTGTTTCTCCCATTCTAAAGTTCCGTGACTGAACCGATGCATGATTCTATGCCCCTGGTCCGTTGGGGCTCAACCCGACGGCGTGTGCCCATTGGCAATCCCCCGGACCCTGGTTTATCAGGACCGAAGAATGGCCAAACCTGTGATACACTGACTTCTTGATTGCGCGCCGTGCGGTCCAACTCAAACGGGAACAGCAGGCCTCGTGTCTGCACAATGCGCTGGCAAAGGGTATGCAATGAACAAACGGCAACTGTTCTTGATTGTGTCAGTCCTGCTGGCCCTGCAAATGGCATCGCCGGCGGAGAGTGCGGCCACAAGGTCTGACGCAAACGCCGCGGCGGCGGGGGCATTGAAGACGAGCCCCGATTTCTTCCCCATCATGCCCTGGGATCCCCTTCACGGCTGGAAGCAGCCCTTTATGGACCAGCAGCACGGCCTCAAGAGTATGGCCGAATGCAATTTCACCATGGGCGGATTTGTGAAGGAGAAGGACCTGCGCGAGGCCGGCGCATTGGCGCTTAAGGCGCTCATTTTCCCGGACGTCGAAGACGCCTTGACCTGGATGCGTGAATGGAAGAGGCTCTCTGACAGCGAGATCGACGCGCGCGTCAAAACCCTCGTTGGAAACACGGGAGGCAGCGATGCTGTCCTTGGGTACTTCATCACCGACGAGCCCGGCGATTCGTCATTTCCGGCCCTTGCCAAGGCCGTGGAGGCGGTGAAGAAATATGCGCCGGGCAAACTGGCCTATATCAACGTGTTTCCGGGGTATGCGACCATTGGCGCGCCGGACGAGTCGCAACTCGAAACCTCATCTTTCTCCGAATATCTGGAACGTTTTGCCGACGAGGTCAAACCGCAGATACTGAGTTACGACAACTACATGGTCCAGTACTCGACGGACATGACAAACATGGACGCCGCCGCGCGCTACTACAACGACCTCATGGAAGTCCGCCGGGTGGCACAGGCGCATAACCTGCCCTTTTGGAACATCGTGTCCTCGAACCAAATCCGCCCGCACAGACCAGTTCCCTCGCCTGCCAACCTCGCGTTCCAGGCATACACAACACTGGCGGCCGGCGGCCGCGGTGTGACCTGGTACACGTACTACGGCCGGGGCTACGCCGCCGCCCCCATTGATGACACGGATAACAAGACCATGACGTGGCATTACCTCCAAACCGTCAATCACCAGGTAAAGACACTTGGGCCGACAATGAATCACCTTGAATCCACCGGAGTGTTTTTCACATCCCCCCCGCAGGTCAAGGGGCTGCCCGAACTGCCCGGCAGGGTTGTGACGGAGATTCAATGCGATGTTCCCATGATGCTGGGTGAATTCAAGGAGCAGGCTGGCGCTCCTGTGGAGGACAGCGCCGACTACTGCATGGTCGTGAATCTCAGTCTTGAGCGCTCGGCGTGTTTCACGCTCAAGGCCGAAGGCAAACCCATCGACGGTTCTCTCGTTTCGCCGGAGAACGGAGCGCTTCTGCCGCTCGGCAAGGAAGAAGGAACCTGGCTGGTGGCTGGACAGGGCGCATTGATTAAGGTGTCAAAGGCGCTGGTGCAATAGCGGTTCGACGGATACGTCCTGAGACCCCATAGTACAGCACGTGCTTTGCCAATGACCAAGGAAAGGGAAGTCATGATTTGGAAGTCTCGTCTGTGTTTTGTATTGGTTTTTTTGCTCACGGCCTCATTTGCGATGGCACCTGACAGCCGGGCTGCGGAAACGGTCACACTCGACCATGCAACGATTGTGGCCGACGCCGATGCGCCGTCGTTCGTGCAATACGGGGTGGAGGATCTGGCGGGATATCTCCGGGAGGCAACCGGCAACACGATTCCCATCGCTGGCTCGGCGGACGGCGCAAACCCGGTGCAAATCATCGTCGGAACAAAGACGGTTCGAGACCTCCTGCCCGAATGCCTTCCTGATGAGAAACTTGGCGAAGAGGGATATCTCGTAAAGGTTGTGCCGAAGAACGGATTAACCTACCTGGTCGCCACCGGCACTGCGCCGCGCGGAACGAAAGCGGCGCTGGGGCTCCTGATGAAGGCGATCCAGGTTGAGGGCAAGTCGGCGTTTGTGCCGTCTTCTCTGAGTCTGACCGGCAAGCCCGCATTGGCCAAACGGGGCCTGCACTTCAACGGCTGGGCATTCAACTATCCCTATTCGTTTCGCAGTTGGCGGGAGGCGGACTGGCAGTGCTATCTCGACATCCTCGCCTGCCAGGGCGTCAACCTGTTCTTTCTCTGGCCGTTCATCGAGATCATGCCGGTCCCGC
>CAIXUF010001388.1 GCA_903922535.1 Candidatus Hydrogenedentota bacterium | reverse complement strand
CGCCAAAGGCGCGCATTGAGGAAATCACGGCACTTGTCAAAGCGCTCGATATCAGCAAGCAGGTGCTGCCCACCGTGACAGAGGCCATCGCGCTCAACTATGCGGAACCGGAAGACATGGTGAAGGCGCTTAGCAAGATTGTCACCCCGACTGTAGGACAGTTGAACGGAGACAAACGGACGCGGCATCTGATAGTCACCGACATGCCGATCGTGGTTGAAGAGATCAAGAAACTGGTCGAGACACTCGACAAGCCGGTCAAACAGGTGATGATCGAGACCATGGTGGTGGACGTTAGCCTCAGCGATGCGGCTGACACAGGAGTAAACTGGCTCTTGCAGGCTGTCAAACGCCAAAACGCCCGCAGCCTTGCACTGGGCGCGGACGGTCCCAAGGTGGGCACCCTTCAGGCGCTGGGTCTTGCCGGGCAAATGGACGCGCTGCAAACCGCCGCAGGGCTGATGAACTTCAGCCTGCTCACGGACAAAATCAACTGGAAGGGGCTCATTCAGCTTGAAGTGGACAACCAGAACGGGCGACTCTTGTCCAATCCGGTGGTCATGACCATTGAGAACAAACAGGCCGCGATCAGCATTTCACAGGAAATTCCCTACACCGACCTGTCGCAAACGAGCAACGGCGGTTCGCAGACCAGCACCCGCTTCAAGGACGTCGGCACCATTTTCACCGTCACCCCGCAGGTCACCAACGACGACCACATTATCTGCACGGTCGAAGGCAAGGAAAGCTTTGCAAACGGCCTGGCCAGCGGCGTTCCCATTGAGGACAAGCGCCAAATCCAGTCCACCATGCGCATGTCCTCCGGCCAGACCGTTTTTATCGGCGGCCTGCGCAAGGGTTCCTCCACCGCGACGGCGAAGAAGATTCCCGTGCTGGGCGACATACCGGTGATCAACATGCTCTTCCGCACCAACCAGCAGACGCAGAAACTGCAGGATCTGCTGGTCTTCATCACCTGCAATGTCATCAAGGATGATGTTCCGTTGACTGATCGGCAGAAACAGATTATACAGGACATCCAACCGGGTGACACCGCTGATGCTTGGGGCGAGGCCAAACAGGACCTTCTTCACCCCAGGGACAACAACAGTCTCCGGTTCAAGTTCCGTCGCGGAGAGTGAGCTTCCGAGGATTCGAAAGTGGCATTGGAACGGGGCGTCCGCAAGGCCAGCGAGGCCGGCGGACGCCCCGATTGTTTGTCAACGGCGGCCGGTCACAATGTCCCGCGGCGACGGACAGAATACCTGTTGGCCGCTGCGGCCTAAAATGGATACAATGCAGTCCGGCCATGACGGCCGCAGAGGTGAAAAGGCATGGACGAAAGCAGTATTGAAAGAATTCACCGGATCGTCGCCAACGTCGAACAGGTGGTGTTTGGCAAGCGCGAGGTGGTGAAACTCTGCGTGATTGGCCTGCTCGCCCAGGGACATCTGCTCATTGAGGATGTCCCTGGCATCGGCAAGACCACGCTGGCGCAGAGTATCGCCAAGTCGATAGACTGCTCCTTCACGCGCATCCAGTTCACCAGCGACATGCTTCCGTCGGACATTCTTGGCGTGTCGATTCTCAACCCGCGCACCACCGAGTTCGAGTTCCGCCGGGGCCCGATCTTTGCCAGCGTGGTTCTGGCCGACGAGATCAACCGCACACCGCCCAAGACGCAGAGCGCGCTGCTTGAGGCCATGAGCGAGTACACGGTTTCCATCGACGGTGTCTCGCACGAACTGCCCAGGCCTTTCATGGTCATCGCCACCCAGAACCCGATAGAGCATGAAGGCACCTACACGCTTCCCGAGTCCCAACTGGACCGTTTTATGCTCCGGGTCGAGGTGGGTTATCCGCCCGAGGGGGACGAACTCAGGATCATGCGCCGCCATGATCCCATGGACGCCATCGCCGGTCTGGCACCTGCTATTTCCGCCTCCGATCTTATCGCCCTTCAGGGGCTGGTCAGCAGGGTCCGGGTCGATGAGAGCGTCCAGCAATACATCCTCCAAATCGTGCGGGCAACCCGGTCGCACGAGCAGATACGCCTGGGCGCGTCGCCCCGCGGGAGCCAGGGGCTCTATGAGGCGAGCCAGGCAAGGGCGATGGTGGAGGGGCGCGACTATGTGACGCCGGGCGATGTGAAGGCCCTGGCCACCCCCGTTCTGGGCCACCGCGTCCTGGTCCGCGCGCGCGGCGCCGACCTTTCCGCATCCGCCCGCGAGCGCGAGCGCATTATCTCCGAAATCGTTCAGAACATCAGGATTCCGGTGTGAATGACCCGCACAAGGGGCAATAGTCCGCGCGGCGGTTTCGGATGGCCCGGCGTGGTGATGGCCGTCATTGCGGTGCTGCTGCTGCTTTCGGCGTGGAACACCGGGGAGAACCTGCTGTACATCGTGCTGGGCGGCGTGCTGAGCCTGCTCGTTCTCTCCGGCCTTCTGGCCCGGGCCAACCTTGCCGGGCTTTCCTTCGGGCGTGAGACGCCGCATGCCGTGTTTCGCGGCGACATGTTCCTCGTGCATGCCACCATCCGCAACCACAAGCGCCTCCTGCCGTCGGTGTCGGTGCGCATCGAGGACGGCACACAGCCGGGTGAAACGGCCGCCTATGCGCTCAAAATAGCCGCGCGCAGCGCGGTCCAGCTCGATGTCGAGCACGAGGCCGCCCGCAGGGGGGTGATGATGCTGCCCGACTACACCGTCGCCTCCGCGTTTCCCTTCGGCTTCAGCGAGCGCCGCCACACCCTGCGCGACGCCCACGAGGTGCTGGTGTACCCGAGGGTGCGGGCCGTGCGCACTGCCGCCATCGAGCGCACACCCGGGGCGCGGCTGATGCCCCGGCACCGTTCCAACGACGGCGACGAGTACATGTCCCTGCGCGAATACGTGCCGGGAGACGACATACGGCTCATTGCGTGGCGCGTCAGCGCACGTGTCGGAACATGGATGATCCGCGAGATGGGCATGGGCAACGTGCGCTCCGTGGTGTTCTTCCTGGACACCGTTCGTGCGCCGTATCTGCCGGACTTTGATGAGCGCTTCGAGGAGGCGGTTGAACTCACTGCCTCCATCGCCGTCACGCTGCTCAGCCGCCAGTATTCGGTCGGCATAATCCTTGACGACGCGCAGTTGGCGCTCGGCAAAGGCACGCAGCAGGAACGGCGCATTCTTGAACTGCTCGCGCGGGTGCAGCCGGACGACGGAGAACACGAGGCGCGTCTTGCATCCGAGGCGCGCCGCCTGCAGGGAGAACCGGTGCATCTCGTCTGCGTCAGTGCCGACCCGCAAAAATGGGGGCACGGCGAGGGGCCGGAGGGCATGCGCGTGCTTGATCCGGGGGATATGATCCATGCCTGACCGCGTCTCCATGGTGCTGCGCACCGCCTCATATGCCGTGGTGCTGCTCGGGTTTCTTGCGCTCGCCAGTGTGCGCGAATACGGCGCGGTCATGGTCCTTCCGCCGCTGGCGTTCATTGCCCTTGCGGGGTTGGGTGAACGGCTTGAACGCGACCGTCCCGGTTTCAGCACGCTGAAACGGGCAATCTGCATCACCTATGGATGCCTCATCCCGCTGAGCCTGTTCACGCTCGGCCTCATGCAGGCCGTGGTCGCGCTGGTGATCTTCATCCAGGGCTGGCTCATGATCGGCGCAAAGAGCGGCAAGACCTGGTACCAGATCCATCTCATGTCCTTCTTTCTGCTGCTTGCCGCGGTGGTGCAGCGCCCGGAGCCCGGCATCGCGCTGGTGCTGGCGGGCTTTATCGTCGCGGTCATCTGGGCCTTTGTCGCCCTGCGCATACAGGTGGAGCGCGGCCGCATGGATCGCGTTCGGCCCGCACGGGTTGCCGATCTTTCCGGTGTGCTGCGCCCCGGTGGGGCGCGTTCGGGCAGTGTGTTCGACGCCGGACTCTTCGGCGCGCTGGTGCTGCTGTCTCTGGTGGCGCTGGTGCTGACCATCGGACTCTTCCTTGCCGTGCCCCGTGTCGAGGCGGGCCTGTTTGGCCGGGAAGACCGCGAACGCTCCGTCACCGGTTTGACCGATACCGTGCGTCTTGCCGGAGGCATGAGCATCTACCAGGATCAGCGCGCCGTGATGCGGGTCGCATTTCCCGAAGAGCCGGACGGCGTCTACGCCCCAGCCGATCAACTTTACTGGCGGGTGACCACACTGTCGCGCTTCTCCGGTTCCGAATGGTCGCGCATCGGGCTTGAGGAACATCATGTGCCTGGGGTCGCGCCCATCCAGGGCACGACGGTGACGGCCCGTCAGTCTGCGGGAAAGCAGGAAAGCAGGATGCGCCGCGAGGGGACGAGACTTGTGCACCAGGCCATCTTTATGGATGACACCCCCACACCCGCCCTGCCCTGTCTGGATCTCGTCCAGTCCGTCGAACTGCCTGAAGAGACGAAGCGGATGAGCGTGCACTGGGACGCCAACCTCGACTTCACCGTGCAGCTTGAGACGCGCGGGCCGCGCAGGCTCAGCTATGACGCGTATTCGGAGGTGGTCCGCCCCACGGACGATCAACTGCGCGGCGCGGGTTGGGACTATGCCGCGAACCTGCAACCGCACGACCTGCAACTGCTCACCTGGCACGGACTGCTGCCCGAAACGCAGCGCCTTATCGACCCGGTGGTCCGTGGAAAGCAGTCGCCCTTTGAGGTGATGCAGGCGCTGGAGGCATGGCTTAGCGGCAGCGACTTCCTCTACACGCTGGACCTGCCGCCGCTGCCGGCCCGCAACGGCATCGACTACTTTCTCACCAGGACGCGGCGGGGCCACTGCGAGCTTTTTGCCAGTGCGCTCGCGCTCATGGCACGCAGCCGCGGCATTCCGGCGCGCGTTGTGTCCGGTTACCGCGGCGGCGATTTCAGCGAGACAGACCGCTCCTACTCTGTCCGCGCAAGCATGGCGCACCTGTGGGTCGAGGCGTACTTTAACGGGTTGGGCTGGGTGCGCTTTGATCCCTCGCCGCAGACGGATTTGGACGCGACCCGGCTGGGCACGCTGCGCGCCGCCATTTCCCGGCAGGTCCTGCGCGGGAAAATGTTCTGGTACCGGAGTGTCATGGGGTTCCAGGGCGGCTGGCGGCTGGATCGCCTGTTCCACGGCGGCGGTGCGCTGCCGCAGTTCTCAGAGGTTGCAGACTCCGGCGCAGCCGCCCTGCGGTTGCTCCCACGGGGCGCCGGGGCATTGATTCCCGCCGGCGTCGGTGTTGTCCTGTTGCTGGCCCTGTTGGGCCTTGTGCGCGGACGCCGCCGCGAGAAACGTTTCCCGCTCACACCCGACCAGAAGCGGGCGGTGCGGTTGCATGATGGACTGGTAAGGCGGCTGGAACGGCTGGGCATTCCCTGTTCCGGAAGGGTGGTGGAGGAGATTGCAGACGCCGTGCAGGGCTGTGTATGGCTGGATCGCGCGACCGTATCGAAAATCATCGGCGCCTACAATGCCGTCCGCTTTGGCGGACGCCCCATGGATCGCGCCCAGTACGCGGCACTGTGCCGGGCGCTGTCCGGCCTGCGCATCCTTCGCTGATCCGGACCGGACGCCTACTTGTTCTTCTTGGACTTTGCCGGCGCCTCGACCTCGGGGGCTTTCTTGGCCTTCTCCGGTTCGGGTGTCTTCGTCTGGTTTTTCATGACACCCACGGCGTCCACGTCCCAAAGCGCCACGGCGAGGTCCAGTTTGCCGTTGCCGCCAAAATCCGCCGCGTCCAGCGCGCGGGGCTTGCCCTTGGGAAAGGAGTAGGTTTCGCGCGCAAATGACTGTGGCAGTTCCGGCCCGTGCGACGTGTTGAGAAGCACGTCCACTTCACCCGAGGCATAACATGCCGCCGCAATGTCCGGCCGTTTGTCGCAGTTGAAATCCTCCACGACGATGTCACGGATTTCATGCTCCAGCATGGTGCGGTCCTTGCCCAGGCAGATCTCCTGCGAGCAGGCCCAGGTGCCCGCGGGGTCGTTGTAGAAAATGACGATGCTGTCCTCCGTGTGGCAGTGGCTGACAATGATGTCGGGCAGGCCGTCGCCGTTCATGTCGGCGATGCGCACTGTCGTGGGCAGTTTGCCCCGCGATGGAAACCGCGTGTGCTCGGTGAAGTTGCCGTTCCCGTCGCCGTGCCACACACCCACCTCCGCGGTCGCGTAATACACCACCGCCATGTCCGTTTTGCCGTCGCCGTTCAGATCACCCAGGCGCAGGTCGCGCGGCGCGCCGGGCGCGCTGAAGACGCGCGGGTTGGCGAAGATGGCGTCCTTGTCCCCGGACATGTACACGATGGCGTCGCCGGTCCAGGAGGTGGCCAGCAGATCGCGCAGGCCGTCGCCGTTGACGTCCTGCACCGCGATCGAAGTAAGGCCGGGCTTGGTGTAGAGGGGGACCCCCTCGCCGTCCTTCTGCCTCGCATAGCCGAACATCTCCTCGGGGATGCGGATCTCGACGGGCTTGAAGATGCCCTCGGGGTGCAGATTGAGAAAGGCGGTAATGTTGCGGTGGCGCACTTCATGGAAATTGGCGACCACGATGTCGGGCCATTTCAGGCCGTCCACGTTGGCGATGACGACGGCGTAGGGGCCAAACCCCGTCTTGAGCGAGGGCGTCTGCCGGGTGAAACCCGATTTGGCGTCGCCCAGCAGCACCGACAGTTCATCGTTGGCCGGGCGTTCCTCGCGCGGGTCGGCAAGCAGGCCCCGGTCCGCCGTCACTATGTCCATGTATCCGTCATCGTTCAGATCGCGGCAGGCGATGGAATTCGGATTGGGCCCCACCGGAAACAGCTTTGCCGGCATGGCGAAGGTCTTGTTCGGCGCGGCTATTGCGGATGCCCCGGCCAGCATTGCAGTGGCAAGCAGCAGCATGGGGAAAAGTGGACGCGGCATCCTGCCGCGTTCCTTCTGTTCTGTTCTAGTCCGGCGCATTATCCGGTCCATCCTGTCAGTTGCGCGGCCATGCGGATTGCGGCGCACAGGCTGTGCTCCCGCGCCAGGCCCTTTCCGGCGATGTCAAAGGCCGTTCCATGATCCACCGAGGTGCGCACGATGGGAATGCCCAGCGTCACGTTCACGCCTTCGTCCATGGCGATGAGCTTGAGCGGGATATGGCCCTGATCATGGTACATCGCGATTACCACGTCGAACTCTCCCAACTGCATGCGTCGGAACACCGTGTCCGGCGGCCACGGGCCCGAACATTCAATCTCCTGGGCGCACGCCGCTTCGACGGCGGGCGCGATCTCGTCGATTTCCTCGCGGCCAAAGGTGCCCGCCTCGCCCGCATGCGGGTTGAGCGCCGCCACGGCCACGCGCGGCCGGGGCATGCCCATGCGGCGCAGCGCCGCGTCCGCAATTTCGATGGACCGCAGAATACGGTCCGTGCGCACCCGGTCGATGGCGGCGCGAAGCGACATGTGCGCCGTAATGTGAACGATGCGCATGCTGTCTGTGAAAAGGCACATGCGATAGTCCAGTGCGCCGGTCATGGCGGCAATCAGCGTTGTGTGGCCCGTGTGCGCGCAGCCGGCCTGGATGATGCACTCCTTGCTGATGGGGCAGGTGACCATGCCTGCAATGCGCTTTGCCATTGCCTCGCGCACGGCCGCCTCAATCCAGACCACCGCCGCGGCCCCTGCCGCCGGATCAAGTACCCCCGGCTGCGGCGCGGGGCCGGGTTCACCCCATTCCACGACGGGAACGGCGTTTGCCACGGCCAACGCCGAGGCAACATCGGCCACCGCAACCGGCGGTGGACAGTCCGGCGCGAAACGCCGCGCATCATCAAGTGCGCGGGCCGAGCCAAACACCACGGGCCGGCACCACCGCCACGGTTCAGGCCGGGCCAACGCCTTGGCAAGTATTTCCGGACCCACCCCGTTCACGTCGCCCATGGTGAGGGCGAGCACGGGGGGGAGGGTGTTTTCAGCAGACATAACAGAATCACTCCACGCCAACCTGCGGCGTTTGCCCATTATACCGCATGGACAAGATGGACCGTATAGACGCGATGGACCCTATGGACGAAATGGACCCAATGGACGGAATGGACATGAATCCGGATCATTTAGGGATTTACGTCCTCGCCGTTCTCGCCGTTCTGGCCGTCCATATCGTCCATCCCGTTTCCCCCCACGCAGCACAAACAAATCCCGCGCCCGGAACGGCCCCTCGGCCGCATCCGGGCGCGGGAAGATTAATCCTGGCACATTACTTGATCAGGGTGGCTTTCTTGATGCCGTCCATCTCGGGGAAGTTCTTCTTGAGATACTCGGCGCCTTCCATGGTGATCAAGCCCTGGTTCGGCTTCTCGCCGTATTTGGCGGTAATCTTGCGGACCACGTCCATGCCCGTGGTGATTTTGCCGAAGGGGGCGAAGCCCATGCCGTCAAGGCGCGCATTGTCGGCCAGATTGATGAACACCTGGCTGGTGCGGGTGTTCGGGCCGGAGGTGGCGAAGCAAATCGTGCCTTCCTTGTTGCTTTCCTTGACCGGATCGTCCTTGAGCACCTTCGCTTTCCACTTGGCGGT
>CAIXUF010001387.1 GCA_903922535.1 Candidatus Hydrogenedentota bacterium | reverse complement strand
CGATTGTGGAGCCGACCTCGGGCAACACGGGCATCGCCCAGGCCTTTGTCGCCGCGGCCCGGGGCTACAAGCTGGTGCTGACCATGCCGGAGACAATGAGCCTGGAACGGCGCCAGATGCTTAAGGCGTTCGGCGCGGACCTTGTGCTCACGCCGGGGGCACTGGGCATGCCGGGCGCCATCGCGGAGGCCGAGAAGATCGCCGCGGAACACACGGACTACTTCCTGCCGCAGCAATTCAAAAACCCGGCGAATCCGGAGATTCATTTCAAGACAACCGGTCCGGAGATTTGGGATGACACCGACGGCCAGGTGGATGTCTTTGTGGCCGGTGTGGGCACCGGCGGGACCATCACGGGCGTTTCGCGGTATCTGAAGTCAAAGGGTCGTGCCATCACCAGTGTGGCAGTGGAACCGGCGGCATCACCGGTCCTGAGCGGCGGAGCGCCCGGCAAGCACAAGATTCAGGGCATCGGCGCCGGCTTCATACCCGATGTGCTTGACCTGAGCGTTGTGGACCGCATCGAGACCGCAGGCGATGACGAGGCCTTTGAGACGGCGCGGCGGTTGGCCAAGGAAGAAGGAATCATCAGCGGCATCAGTTGCGGCGCTGCGGCGGCCGTGGCGGTGCGCCTGGCGCATCTGGACGAGTTTGCGGGCAAGACGATCGTGGTGCTGCTTCCCGATTCGGGCGAGCGCTACCTGTCGACGCCCCTGTTTCAGAGCTAAGACAGGTGCGGCGTGGCCGCACCGAAGAAGTCGGAAGAAGAGCACCGAGAGGCAGATCGGAATGTCTGCCCCACAGCGATGGAATGTCTGTCCCACATTGGCATGCGTCAAGTTGTGGTCCGGACAAGACAGAAATCGATGGACGGCAATTCAGGACAACACACAACCCGAGAAAGGGCATTATTGTGAGCGACACGACGAAACTCGGACTTGGAACACTTTCACTGCATGCGGGACAGGTGCCCGATCCCACGACGGGATCGCGGGCCGTTCCGATTTATCAAACAACCTCGTATGTCTTTCATGACCATACGCACGCGGCCAACCTGTTTGCGCTGAATGAGTTTGGCAACATCTACACGCGGCTGATGAACCCGACGACAGACGTGCTGGAGAAGCGCGTGGCGGCGCTCGACGGCGGCGTGGGCGCGCTTGCAGTGGCTTCGGGCTCCGCGGCAATCACCATCGCCGCGCTCAACATCACCAAGGTGGGGCAGAACTTTGTCTCCACCAAGACCCTGTACGGCGGAACGTACAACCTGTTCGCGCACACCTTCAAGGATTGGGGCATTGAGGCCCGGTTTGTTGAGTCGCCGGACCCGCAGCTCTTCGCGGCGCAAATTGACGACAAGACGCGCTTCCTGTATCTGGAAACCATCGGCAATCCGGCAAATGATGTGGCCGATTTCGAGGCCATCGCGAAGGTGGCCCATGACCACGGCATCCCGCTCATCGTGGACAACACGGTGGCATCCCCACTGCTGTTCCGGCCGATTGACCACGGCGCGGACATTGTCGTGTACTCGGCAACGAAGGTGCTGGGCGGCCACGGCACTTCGCTGGGCGGCGTCATCGTGGACAGTGGCAAGTTCGACTGGAACAACGGGAAGTTTCCCGAACTGACCGAGCCGAACGAGAGCTACCATGGGATGAAGTTTTACGACCATTTCAAGGGCATCGGCAACATCAGCTACATCATCAAGGCGCGGGTGACGCTGCTTCGCGACACCGGCCCGGCCCTGTCCCCGTTCAATGCGTTCCTGATTCTTCAGGGCATCGAGACGCTGCACCTGCGCGTGCCGCGGCACAGTGACAATGCGCTGGCAGTAGCGAAGTTCCTAGAGGCGCATCCGGCGGTGTCCTGGGTGAACTATCCGGGCCTGCCCAGCCATCGCAGTTATGAACGGGCGCAGAAATACCTGCCCAAAGGGCAGGGCGCAATTCTGGGCTTCGGCATCAAGGGCGGGTCCGATGCGGCGGTGAAGTTTATCAACGCCTGCGAACTGGCCTCGCATCTTGCGAATGTGCTTGACGCGAAGACGCTGGTGATCCATCCGGCCACCACGACGCACCAGCAGTTGTCGCCGGAAGAGCAGCGCGCGGCGGGCGTTTCCCCCGAATTCATCCGGGTGTCGGTCGGACTGGAGGACATCGCGGACATTCTTGCGGACTTCGAGCAGGCATTGGCCGCCTCGCAGCAATAGTGGTATGATAAAGGGCGCACGTTGTCCGCTGGCGGCAACGTGCGCCTCTGTTTTTGGGACTCCATAATTTGATTGCGGCAGTAAATGGACAAGAGCAAAGAGCAAAATGACGACGACCGGTCGGTGGGCATTGTCAAGACGCACCACTTTACGTTTGCGGAAGCGCCGCAGTTGCTGGAACTGGAAAGCGGCGAACGGATCGGGCCGATCACGATCGCCTATGAGACCTACGGCACGCTGAATGCAGACCTCTCAAACGCCGTGCTGGTGTGCCATGCGCTTTCGGGCGACGCGCACGCGGCGGGAACCTATTCGCCCGCAGACACGAAACCGGGCTGGTGGGACGCGATGATTGGGCCCGGCAAGGGCATCGACACGGACAGGCACTTTGTCATCTGCTCCAATTTTCTGGGGGGATGCAAGGGCACCACCGGACCCAGCTCGATCAACCCGGCAACGTGCAGGGCGTACGGCCTCGACTTTCCGGTCATCACGGTGGGCGACATGGTGCGGGTGCAGCACGCGCTGATCCGGCACCTGGGCATCAACCGGCTTCTGTGCGTGCTCGGCGGGTCGCTTGGCGGCATGCAGGCCCTGGACTGGGCGGTGCGCTACCCCGACGAGGTGGCGAGTGCGATCCTCATCGCGACCAGCCCCGTCACGGGGGCGCAGCAAATCGCGTTTGACGCGGTGGGCCGCAGCGCGATACAGGCCGACCCGGATTTTCTGGACGGCGACTACGCGCCAAGCGCGGGACCGCGCAAAGGGCTCGCAATTGCGCGCATGATGGCGCACATCACCTATCTGTCCGACGTTTCCATGAGCCGAAAATTCGGCCGGACCCTGCGCAACGCCGACCGGCTCGGGTTCAGCTTTGACAGCGAATTCAACGTCGAGACCTATCTTGATTATCAGGGCGAACGCTTTGTGGAGCGCTTCGACGCCAACAGCTACCTCTATGTGACCAAGGTGATGGATTACTTCGACATCGGCGCGGGTTTCCCCTCGCTCGATGAATCGCTTGGCCGGATGAAGGGGCGGGCGCTGGTGGTGTCGTTCACCTCCGACTGGCTGTTCCCGCCCTACGAATCGGAAAAGATTGTGTATGCGCTGGCCCGGGCCGGGCGGGATGTGTCCTTCTGCAATGTGAAGAGCGATTACGGGCACGATGCCTTTCTCCTGGAAGTCGAGACCCTGTCACGGCTGGTGTCGGGCGCGCTCAATGCCGCGGCAACGCCGGGCAGATGCTGCTGCACCTGCAATGCCCCCTGCGCCGACACGCCGGAGGTCTTGCCCCCCACCGCTGTGAACAGCATCTTCCACGCGCAGCGGCGCGTTGACTATGAAATGATCACAGACCTGGTGGACGAGGGCAGCCGCGTGCTGGACATCGGCTGCGGGCGGGGCGAACTGCTGTGCCAGTTGATGCAGAAGAAGAACGTGCGGGCGCTCGGGATGGAGGTGGACGAGGCGGCGGTGGTGCGCTGCGCGGAGAGCGGCATCTCGGTAATCCATGCCGACATCGAGCGGGGGCTTCCGGCACTCCCGGACCAGTCTTTTGACTATGTGCTGCTGAGCATGACGCTGCAGGTGCTTCAAAAGACGGACCTTGCCCTTCAGGAAATGCTGCGCGTCGGCCGGAAGTGCATTGTGAGTTTTCCCAACTTCGGCCACTGGCGGCCGCGCTTCACGACCTTTTTCACGGGCCGGACTCCGGTCACGGAACACCTGCCGTACCAATGGTACGACACGCCGAACCGGCACGTTGTAACCATTCGGGACTTCCGCGCGTTCTGTGATCAACTTGGCATCCGGATCGACAGGGAAATTCCGTTGAGCGGCGACGGAACCGTATACTTTCTTCCCAACCTGCGCGCCGACGAGGCGCTCTATGTGTTGAGCAAGCGAAAATAACGGGTTCCCTTCACCCTTTAAACTTCACCCTTCACCCTTCACACTCCCCTGTTGTGGCATGGTCTCCGGACCCACTCCCTGTTGTGGCATGGTCTCCCGACCATGCCACTCTTCCGACCGAAGGTCTCCTCTTCTCCGGATCATCACCCCTGTCGTGGCATGATCTCCGGACCATGCCACTCTTCCGACCGAAGGTCTCCTCCCCCTCACCACATCATTTGCGTGATGTTGACATCGTTTCCCTCGCTGTTGCCTGTGGCGTAGTAGCGGGCGGATGAAAACCGCCAGTCCTCGGGGTATTGCACAAGACCCTTGCGGACGGGATTTGCGTGTATGTAATCGAGTTTCTGTTTCCAGAAGCGCTGTGTGCGGACGGCAATGGGATGCCGCGTGGGTTGCCAAAACCGGCGCTGCCGGTCAGGGCCGGCCGCTTGCCGGAAGACTTCGGAGAACACGGGCGGTTGGTTCCTGACGGCGTCGTCGGCCAGAAATCGGCCGGTGTAACGCCTGAAGGCGTTGAGGGACTGCGTGAGGCGAGCCGCATCGTGCTCATGATCAAAAACTATCGCGTGCAGGTGCGTGGGCATGATGACGTAGGCATTGATGCGCAACCCTTTGTGCGCATGGCAAAAGGCGAGACTGTCCGTCAGAAGACGGCACGCCCGTTCACTCACGAATACGGGCAGCCAGGACACGACGCTGTAGGTGACAAAGTACACCGACGCGTCGTCGTGTATGCGGTAGGTCTCCATGGGAATTAGGATAGTGAAGAGGGGTGGCGGATGTACAGCGAAAGGGAGAGGAGACCTGCGGTCAGAAGAGCGTGGCGT
>CAIXUF010001386.1 GCA_903922535.1 Candidatus Hydrogenedentota bacterium | reverse complement strand
CCGATCTGGTTCTTCATGCCCACATAGACATTTTCCTGCAAGTCCACCGCCAGACAAAGCCCGGGCTCTGTCAGCTTGAATCCGCCGCAGGGCCTGCCGTCCTTGTCAAAGATCGCCACCGCGACGTCGCCGGCAACGTAAATCCGTCCGGAGGAATCGACGGCAAGGCCATGTAATGTGCCGATATCCGGCTTAATAGGGTTCATTTCCGAGTATCGGAGGAGCTCCGCCGGGACTTTGCGGAACGCTTCCACATTGTATTCGTACGGATTCGCCTGACCACGATCAGGCGTCATTCTTCGAAAAAGGAGAATACCGGCCACCCCGCCCAGCACCACGGCCACCATGATCAGCAAACCGCCAAAGACTTTCTTCATGATTGTATTCCCGGCTAGCGTCCCGCTCTCACGTCAAGGCATATCATCCGCTTCAAATCGCGTAAAATCAATCTTCCGTTCACCATGGCCATGGGCCCCCACGAGTCGCGCCCCTCCAGCACCCTGGCCTGCGCCAGCTGATGATAGCCATCCTCACCTGCCCGCGCCATCGTCAGCACTCCTTCGTCGTTCAGGATAAAGATCTTGTGGTCTGCCACGAGGAACGGGCCCAACCCAAACCGGTTCTCTTTGCCGCTGGCCCACGCCACCTTGCCGTCAATATCCATGCAGACAAGCTGACGCCGCATTTCCTCCGCATCATTTGGGAGAACCGAGACCAGATGACCTTCATAGCAGACCGGCGTTTGCTGTTCGCACGCAAAAGTCTTGCGATCCAACTTGTATATCATTTTCGCGGAGAGGACTCCCCCATTCCCGTCCAGTCTGAACATGGCGCTCCCCGCCCCGTAGCCGGCTGTCATGAAGAGTCGCCCATCGCCGAGAGACACCGGCGACGGAGCCTGCACCGTGTGGTTCCATTCCGTCGTTTCCCAGAGGACTACGCCCGTATCCTTCTCGCCGGCCGACACGCCGACGACACCTTCAATGGCGGCATAAACATACATCGCCTTGCCGCCCCATAAGACCGGCACTATCGATGCGTGCGACATCGTCCACCCACGCGGATTGGGCGTCTGCCACACCACGCGGCCGGTCTCGCAATCGACGCCCATCATGAGGGCCTTGCCGCCCGGAGCCAAGACCGCTGTGTGACCGTCCATGAGGGGACATTGCCCCGTGTACCAGAGCGGAACCGTGGCGCCATAGTCAGGGACAAGATCCATGCCCCATTTAAAATCGCCCGTGACAGCATCGACGCACAGGACGTGACAGCGCGGACCCATGCTCACCACATACTTATCCGTAACCGCCGGGACGGTGCGGGACATGCCGTGGTTCTGCTTGACTTGCACCTTGTACCCACGCCGCCATATTTCGCGACCGTCGTCGAGCGAAAGACAGCGCAAGGTGTCGGCCTGCTCCTTGACATCATAGTCGAGAACGTACACGCGACCGTTAAGAACCGCCGGCCCCGCGTGACCATCGCCGAGATCAACGGACCACAATAGCGGCGGACCCTTGTCGGGCCAGCTGTCGGCCAGAGCGACTTGATCTGTGCAGACGTTATCGCCGTTCGCGCCGCGAAACCGCGGCCAGGCGCCCGGTAACGATGAAGGAACGCCTCCAGATTTCGTAAAGTGGCCTTCGATGCGGACGCCTTCCGTGCTCGAACCGACGGTGATATGCCGGGCTTCCTCGATAT
>CAIXUF010001385.1 GCA_903922535.1 Candidatus Hydrogenedentota bacterium | reverse complement strand
CCGCCGGAGAGCGGCTGGCGGCCATGGGATTGCTCTGCGTCTCGTTCCTGATACCCGCGTCGCTGATCATGGGCGTCTACAGCGGCGGCAATCTGTTCGCGCACGACATCCTCATGGGGCTTGCCACCAAGGCCGATGACATGCTGGGCACGAACCGGGCGTCCTACGCGAAACTTTACATCAAGCACGACGGGTTTGTGGCCAGCATGTCAACCAGCTTCTTCCAGCGCACACTGCCCGTCGGCGAGCCGCCGCGGTTCTCGATAGACGAGCGCCCCCTGCTCATCCGTTTTGCACAGACATTTCCGGGCGATATGGTGACGCGGGGCTATTCGTCAGTGCTTTGGGTCATTTGCGGCAGGGTTGCCTCAACCTGGTTCGCGGTGTTCATGTCCGTCTGTGCGTCCGCCGTCCTGCTGATGATAGCGGGCAGGGATCTGCGCATGGCCTGGATGACACTGCTGCTGTTTCTGTACTTCTGCGGCTACCTCAGTCTCCAGCCGGAGGTCAGGCATGCGTTTCATTTGGTGTTTGTCCCGTTCTGGATACTGGGATTTCTTCTGCACAGGCTGAACGCCGCGCGCAGAGGAATGCCGCTCTCGGCCGTGGCGCGATCTGCAATGCGCGCTATGCGGACGCCGCGCCAGTGGTGGACGCCTTCTGTGAAGCGCATGCTTCAGTTTGCCCTGCCTGCGATCATCCTGCTGACGGTTCCGCCTTATGCGGCGCGGGCGTGCCAAAGCGTGACGGTTGGAGCGTTGATCGACGGGTATGCCGCCGCCGACCTTATGCCGGTTTCGGTAAAGGCCTGCCCGGTAAACGGGTGGACCATGTTCGAGCGTGCGACGCCCCTGCCGGAGCATTCCGGGCTGCTCACGCCAACGCAAAACTACCACACCGAATACTGGGTTGCCGAGTTTGCGCCGAGCGCGCAGTGGCGTTCCATTTGGCTGCAATACGCAAGGGGAAGCGAATCCGTCACGGATGACTGGTTTTCCCACGGCCTGTGGGTGGCGCCCGGCGGCAAGAACGATTCGGGCAACATGAGATACTTTTTCCCGGTGGTCGAGAAGACCGACGTTTCACAGCCGACATGGGCCCTGTTCGTTGGGATTGCGGTTCCCGAAGAACGGGCGGGGGACTTCCGGGGCTTGTACAAAGTCCGCAATGCCAGGGATTTTCCGATCTTTCTCAACATGTCTCTTGCGGCTGATCACGCTGCGATCCGGCGCCACCAAACGCTCCGGGGGGAAACATCGGCCAGACTTGACGCGGACACGGCGCAGTTCTGGTTGAATCCCATGCTGCAGTTCAGGCTCCCCCCGCTGAACCGCGTATTTGGCGAAAAGGACCTGGAAGGGGAGATCAAGGCCTATCAAGACGGCCTGGCGACGGATCCCGACAATGCGTTGTTCCTCCTGGGGCTCGCCGTGTGCCGGGAACATCAATCGGATGACGAATCCGCGTTCAAGGCCTACCGGGACGCGCTCGCCGCAGATCCCGGTTTCTTTGTCACATATCACTACATTGACGCGTTCTTCAAGCGGCGCGGCGACACGGCCGGCCGCATTGCGCTGTGGAGAGAGACGGCGCGGGATCATCCGGAGAACTATCTTCCCCTTTTTCACCTGG
>CAIXUF010001384.1 GCA_903922535.1 Candidatus Hydrogenedentota bacterium | reverse complement strand
TGGCTTCCACAAAGGCAAAAGCGGCGGCATGGCCACCGCAGTCAAAACAAAACGGCTCCCCCCCGCTGTCCCGTTCCGCATGGCTGCAATCAGCCATGAATTTACCGCGGTTGAACCGGCTCGGGTACAATAAGCGGGGCAGAGAATACGGGCAGGAAGATCGGCCCAAAAACGGAGACGCAACCCATGACGACCAAATCAAGCCGCCCCGCGCTGGTGCTGCTCAGCGGCGGGCTGGATTCCAGCGTGCTGCTGCACCTCGTGGCCCGGCGCCTGCATGACGGCGCCGTGCATGCCATCAGTTTCGACTATGGCCAGCGCCATGCCCGCGAATTGGACTGCGCAACACGGCAGGCCGTCGCTGTGGGCGTCACGGAACACCGCATCGTGGACGCCTCATTCCTCGCAGAACTGGTGCGCGGCGGCACGTCACTGGTCCGGGGCGGGGCCGACGTGCCCGACCTCGCCGACGTGCCCGAGGCCGACCGGGTCCAGCCGCCCACCTACGTCCCCAACCGCAACATGATGCTGCTGTCCGTGGCCGCCGCCTATGCCGAGGCTTCGGGCATTCACGATGTGTACTACGGTGCCCAAGCCCAGGACGAGTATGGCTATTGGGACTGCACCAGCGCGTTTCTGAACGGTCTCAATGCGGTCTTCGCACTCAACCGGCACACGCCTGTCACCGTCCACGCCCCTCTGATGAACCAGTCCAAGGAAGACAACGTGCGCTTGGGGCTCGATCTTGACGTCGATTTTGAACAGACCTGGAGCTGTTACCGCGGCGGCAACAGTGCCTGCGGGACCTGTCCCACCTGCGTCGAGCGCCTGAAAGCCTTCGCGGCCGCCGGAATGAAAGACCCCCTTCTCTACGCGTAACGCGAGGCTGGGCACTTCCACCATTCACACAACACGGGCGTCTTGACCGGCATGAAATAGGTCAAGACGCCCTGTTTCGCTGTCACTGTGCCGGAATTGTCCCGGCGGCGCGTGCGTTCGAGGAAATCTACGGCATACAGGCGACCCGGAATCCAAGATAGGCCACCTTGGAGCCGCCAGGCCCGACCCAGATCCGCCACGCCGAACGGCACCAGGAGATTCCACTGTTCCAGGAACCGCCCCGCACCATCACGTTCGCGCCCCGGGGACTCGCCAGCCATGGCTGGCCATCCGCCGGAGCGCCGGTATAGTTGCTGTGCGCGTCATCCTCGCACCATTCCTCGACATTGCCGAGCATGTCGTGCAGGCCGAAACGGTTGGGCAGTTTTCCGCCCACCGCGCGCGCATATCCACTTGACCCGCCCGCATTGCCCGACCACCATTCATAGGCGCCGATGTCGGCAAGGCTTGGATCGTTCCCCCAGTAGAACCGCGTGGAAGACCCGGCGCGGCAGGCATATTCCCACTGCGCCTCGGAAGGCAGGTAGAAGGTCTTGCCGGTGAGCGTGTTTAACTGTGTAAGGAAAGCATGGGCATCGTTCCAGTCGATGTGTACGGCCGGGCTGTCCGGATCATTGAGAACACAGATCTGACCGGCCCAGGGCGTCGTGCCCATCACCGCCTGCCACTGCCGTTTCGTCACCTCGCACCGGCCCATCCAGAAGCCATCCAAGCTCACTTCGTGCTGCGGACTCTCGGAAGCATCGTGGCCTGTCTCGGTGTTCGGGCTGCCCATGGTGAAGGTTCCTTCGGGAATCTGGACGATCTCCAGCGGAACATTTCCCGGAAGAAGGACCGTGTCGTGAACAGGAGGTGTGCCCTCCACCACGGACAGCGACACCGCACTGCCCGCTTCCACTTCCACGCCCGCAGCCGGCGATTCGCTGACCACCAAACCGGGCGCCACGATGTCATTGGCCACGAAAGTGATCGTGCCGAGCATCAGGCCGGCGGCGGCGAGGATCGTGGTCGCCTCCGCCTGCGTCCGGCCCATCACATTGGGGACTGTCAGCGGCGGCATGATGAGTTTAATATAGTCGCTGTAGACGGCAGAATAGCCGCCCACAGTGCTCCTGTACTGCACGCGCACGGTGTGATAGCCCGCGCCCGAGGGAAGCGTATAGGCACGGACGGCCTGCACCGGCTCCCAAGCGGTCCAATTCGACCCGTTGTCGCTGAACCGCATCTGCCTCGCCGTGAAGCCCGGACCGACGGGCCAGGTCAGCGTCAGCGTTACCGCCTGGCTTGTCGTTGTAAAGTCCCCGTTGTTAATGAGGATACTGCCTGAAAGCAGCGGGGCCACCAGTTTGATGTAGTCACTGGCCACTGCCGAGCGGGTTCCGGCCGCGTTACGGAATTGCACCCGCACGGTGTGGTATCCGTCGCCTGACGGCAGAATGTATGCACGGGTCGCCGCCACCGGCTCCCACAGCGTCCAGGTTGCACCGTTGTCGCTGAACCGCATCGAAGTCACCGCGGCACCGGTCCAAGTCAGGCTGAGCGTGACCGCGGGACTCGGGGTGACCACGTCCCCGTTGTTGATCATTATCGTCCCTTCAGGCAGGAGATTTTTCGCCAGGATGCAGTCGCTGTAGACGACCGAGGTGTTTCCGGCCTTGTCGCGAAACTGTGCCCGGACCGTTTTGTATCCTTCGCCCGGCAACAGGGTCCAGGCCTTCGTTGCCGCCAGCGATTCCCAGTCCGACCAGGTCGCGCCGTCATTGCTGAAGCGCATCCGCGCCACCGGGCCGCCCGCATCCGCCCAGGTTAGGGAAAGGGTGGTATTCAGGCTGTTGGTGATCTCCTGGTTGTTGTTGATGACGATACTCCCCGTGGGCGGCGCCGTGTCCGGCGGCAGTTGCAGGCGCCACAGATCATTCAGGCCGCCCTCGGTGCCGCCACTGTCAAAGCCATTGCCGCCGAAAAGCCAGAGGTCACCGGAAAGATCCGTCCACGCCGCGGCCGTCTGTCTTGCGCCGGGGGTATTGGCCGCGTCGGGCACGCCCATCGAACCGTAGCCACCGGGCAGGTCGACCGTCGGGTTGCCCTTCATGCACGTCCAGTTTCCCGTGGAGCGGTCGTATTTCCACAGGTCGTTCTCAGAATGATAGATGCCCGAGTCGGCGGGGGGATGATATCCAACAAAGGTCCAAATCCTGCCTCCGAACAGCCACAGATTGCCCAACGCGTCCGTCCACGAGACCGCATCCCACCGCGGGCCGGGCGTGTTTGCCGGATCAGGCGCGCCAAGCGTGCCGTAGGTGCCGGTGCCGCTGTAGTCCGCCCAACTCTTGCCCTTCATCCAGGTCCAATACCCCGTTGCGGGATCGTATCTCCACAGGTCGTTGTAATACTCATCGGAAGTGCCCATGTCCTCCAGGCCCGCTCTGTCGTACCAGCCGCCGAACATCCAGAACACGCCGGAGGGATCCGTCCAGGCTGCCGCGCCCTGGCGGGAGCCGGGAAGGTTGGCCGCCGCCGGCACGCCACGCGTGCCGTAGTGTTCTATCTGCCCTTCCTTCACGCAGGTCCAGTTTCCGGCGTTGCGGTCATATTTCCACAATTCGTTGGTGGTATAGAAGTATTTATACGTTGTGTCATACACCAGTCCGCCGAAAAGCCACAAGTTGCCCGACTTGTCCGGCCAAGAAGCCGCGCCGCGCCGGCTTCCGGGGGTGTTGGCCTCCGCCGCCGTTCCGATTGTCCCGGAGTCCCCGTTTTGATTAACCGTGTTGGCCCCCTTCATCCATGCCCATCCGGTCAGCAGGGTGAACTTCCACACGTCGTTGAGCAGTCCGAAGTTCCCCGCGCTGTCGTAGCCCTCCCCGCCGAAGAGCCACATCGCCCCGTCAGGGTCAACCCATGTGCTTGCGCCCCAGCGCGCCCCCGGAATGTTGCCCGCCGTGGCTGTCCGAAACGCGCCGTAGACGCCCGGCCGGTTCACGAGGGACTCGCCGCCCATCCAGACCCAACCGTCGCCGGGCGTAAACCTCCACAGGTCATTCAAGTATTGGGCCGTGGCCGTTGTGCCGTCCCGTCCGCCGAAAAGCCAGAGCGCGCCCGACGCATCGGACCATGTGGCCACTTTTTCGCGCGCGCCGATCTTGTTCGTGTCCGCCGGCACCCACAGCGTGCCGTAGACACCCCCCCCGCCGGTCGTCGTGGCGCCGTCCATCCACGCCCATTGCGGTTCCGAACCCGCCGAGGCCGTCTGTCCGGCCGGTCCCCAGCCCCAGCCCGCCAAGGCGCCCCACAACGCGGCAAGAATCAATACCGGAATCATACCCCCACTCTTGACGCTCATGACGAATCCTCCTTGGTCTGTCATGGAACCCTGCTACAGCAAGAGCAACCGATTGCGTCGTGCGAAGAATCGTGCCACACGAATCTTCGGCCTTCAGTATAATCTCGTCGCATTTATGAGTCAAAAGGGTGAAAAGTGGGGACAACGAAAAAGCCCCCGGTCAAGCCGGGGGCCAAAACGCGCCAGAAGTGCCGTCATCGGAGACAAGTTTGCGGCAGACCGGTCAAGACGCTTCGCGTCACGGTCAAGAAATGCGCGTACCCACCGCATGACTCTGTGGCGTTGTGCGGTACGGAAGCACTCTGCTTAGCGCCAACCATCCCGTGTCCATGTCATTCTCGATTCATGGCGCCACCAGTTTGATGTAGTCGCTGTACACGGCCGAATAGTTGTTTCCGGCATCAAGATACTGCACGCGAACCGTGTAGTAGCCCGGCGTTGCCGGCAGCGTGTAGGACTTGGAAGACTTCAGCACCTCCCAGGCGCTCCAGTGGGCGCCGTCGATACTGAAGCGCATCCGCGTCACACCGGAACCCGTGCCGTCAGACCAGGTGAGGCCGAGAGAAACTGTCGGGCTCTTGGTGCTCGACGCGCCGCTGTTGATGACGATGCTACCTGCCGGCGGCGTCGCGTCCAGCCGTATATAGTCGTTGTAAATGATCGAATTGTTGCCCGCCGCGTCGCGGAACATGGCACGTACCGTCTTGTAGCCATCGCCCGCGGGCAGCGTCCACGCCTTGGTGGCCGCCAGCGACTCCCACGCCGACCAGGTCTTGCCGTCATTGCTGAATTTCATGCGCACCACGCCCGAACCGGGACCGTCTGACCATGTCAGGGAAAGGGTCGCATTCACGCTATTCGTCACAGACTGGTTGTTGTTGATGACAATCGACCCCGTCGGCGGTGTGGTGTCCGGGATGGTCAAGCGCCACAGGTCATTGCAACTGTTCAGCGTGCCCAGAACGTCGCGGGCATAGCCGCCAAACAGCCACAGCGCGCCGGAAGAGCCGCGCAGCGCGTTTGCCCCGCTGCGGGCGCCCGGCGTGTTGTCCGCCACCGCGACACCGAGCGTTCCGTAAACCCCGCCCGCATCCACCGCGTTGACGCCCTTCATCCATGTCCAGTTTCCCGTGGAGCGGTCATATTTCCACAAGTCGTTCAATTGGCCCGCAGTGCCCACAGTGGCATAGCCGCCGCCCCCGAAAAGCCACAACGCCCCCGAAGAATCCACCCATGCCGCCCCCTCCTGGCGTCCGCCGGGAATGTTGGACTCCGCCGGCGTTCCGAGCGCGCCATAGATTCCATACTGGTTGGCGGTGCCGGGGCCCTTCATCCAGGTCCAGCATCCTGACACCGGGTTATACCGCCACAGGTCGTTCAGGTAGCCGTACCCTGTCGCACCATCGTAACCGTAGCCGCCAAAAAGCCACAGCATGCCGGACGGATCCGTCCATGTGACCGCTCCAGTGCGCGCGCCGGGCACGTTCGACGGGGACTCCACTCCGAGTGTGCCATAGGTTCCCTTTTGGCCGCCCGAGGAGGAGCCGTTCACCCAAGTCCAGTTCTCTGTGGCCGGATCAAATCTCCACAGGTCGTTTAGGTATCTGTACCCATCCGCGCTGTCATGGCCATAACCGCCGAAAAGCCAAAGCGCACCGGAATTGTCCGTCCAGGAAGCCGCGCCATGGCGGGCGCCGGGTGTGTTGTCCGTCGCGGACACACCGGGGGCACCGTAGGTTCCGTTCTGGTCACCTGCCGAAGAACCCTTCATCCAGGTCCAATTGCCCGTGGACAGGTCAAACCGCCACAAGTCGTTCAGATAAATGAAATTCCCCACGTTGTCGTCGCCGGTGCCGCCGAATAGCCACAGTTTGCCCGAATGGTCCGTCCAGGAACTTGCGGCCTGCCGCCCGCCGGGCGTGTTGGTCTCCACCGCCACCTTGATCGTTCCGTACGTGCCGGCCTGGTTGGTCCCGTTTGCGCCTTTCATCCAGGTCCAATAGCCTGTGACGGGGTCATACAGCCAAAGATCGTTCAGGAAACCGTGCCACGACGAACCGCCGTCGAAGCCGTCTCCGCCGAAGATCCACAACCTCCCCGAACTATCCGTCCAGGAAACCCCGCCGTTGCGTCCGCCCGGCGTGTTGGTCGCCGCGGGCACCCCCTGCGAGCCAAAGGTGCCATGCTGGGCGGCATAGCTGAAACCGCTCATCCATGCCCACTGCACGTTCGCGTCGGCCCAAGCGGCCTGTCCTTCCGGTCCGCACACCCATCCCAGCAGCGCCCCCCACAATACGGCAAAGGCCAGTGTCCAAAACCTGTTTGCGCGCATGGTCGTCATAACTGCCTCCTTGGTCATTGACCGCAAATCCGCACAGCCTGCCCAGGCCCGCGGCACGGGAACCCAGAATTTTCTCATGCCACATCGCAAGTATAAGGGGACATGCACTTTCTAATGTACCAGTTTTGGCTTGATTGTCACATCCCACCAAGGAAGGGAATCTGAACGTATAAGCCTGTCTTCAAGGATCTTCTTTTCCGTGCGGCTGAGTGT
>CAIXUF010001383.1 GCA_903922535.1 Candidatus Hydrogenedentota bacterium | reverse complement strand
CAGGTGCTCCAGCGGCCCCGAAGCCTGTCCATGGTTGCTCCACACCCCCGTTTCGGACGGATATTGCCCCGTCAGCAAACAGCACCGCCCCGGTGTGCACAATGGAGCCCCGGTGAGCGCATTGCGAAATACAACACCCTCACGGGCAAAAGCATCCAGATGGGGCGAAACGGCCCAGGGACTCCCATAGCATCCCAGCGAATCCGTGCGCTGCTCATCCGTCATCAGCCAAAGCACGTTCGGCCGTGTCTGCGCCTTTCGCGCTCCTCTGGGCGTCCGGCATCCGGACCCCGCTGCAACAGCCACTCCCGAAGCGGCCACAGCAACCTGCCTCAGAAAAGCCCTGCGCCCAACCGTTTCCAAATTCTTCTGAGTCATGGCACAGTCACACGCTCCAGTTAACAAGGTGCCTTTGTCTTCACTCTTGGCGCTATTCGTCATCGAACACAACCTCGGATCACACGCTCCAGTTAACAAGGTGCCTCTGTCATCACTCTGGTGCTATTCGTCATCGAACACAACCTCCGGTCACACGCTCCAGTCAACAAGGTGCCTCTGTCTTCACTCTTGGCGCTATTCGTCATCGAACACAACCTCCGGGTCACACGCTCCAGTTAACAAGGCGACTCTGTCTTCACTAGACCCAAGACCCCAGACCCTCCCTACGGTGTGCATTCCAACAAACGCCCACTGCGCGCGGGCACGTCCTTCACTTCAAACGCGCCCTCCTGTGCGCCATAATCCTGCCCTGTCCAATAATCCTTCACCTGAACTTTCTTGGGCAGGCTGACCGAAATCGTCTGCACCGTATCCGTCCAGTTGAACACGCAGATCATCGTCTTGTCCGCAAGATTCACACGGCCAATTTGGAAGGAATCGTCATCAAAGCGCGCCGGAATGCCCGTGGCGGGCACCAATTTCCGCAGCATTGCCAGACGTTCCGGCGTAAGGCGCGGCAGGTCATCGCCCGAAAGCGTCATGCCGCCCGCGGCGTAAATCGCCGTGGCGTGGAAGGAGAATTCGGTGTCGGTCAGCTTCTTGTCGCCGTACAGCAGCACGCAGTCCGGATCATTCCACCAGAACCGCCCATTCTGCCAGTTGCGGTGGAAGGTTTCGCGCATGGTGCCGGAAAAGGAACCCCAGGAGCGGCCGATATCGCCAGAAGTGCGCGCCCCGTGCACCACGCCCAGCGACGGCCACAGCGGATGGTTGCAGCCCAGCACAAAGCTGTCCCCGGCCCCGCGCAACACCGCCTCCATGCCCCGCCGGTACGCCTCCACCCGCGTTGCCTTAGGATCGTGGAACCGGCCGCCGTGCATTGCGCCCCAGAAATTCGCGTCCAACTTGAAATAAGTGCAGCCCCACTCGTCATGCATCGTGCGGAAGACCTGCTCCAGATGCTTCTGCGCCTCGGGATGCGTTCCGTCCATGGCGTACCAGGGACCGTTGCGCCATCCGCCAAAAGTGACCGTGTCCGATCGCAATGGTTTTCCGTCCGCATCCATGATGAACCAGTCGGGATGCTCCCGGAACACTTGCGACTTCTCCTCGGCGACAAACGGTGCCACCCAAATGGCCGGTTCCAGCTTGGCGTTCTGAATCTGCTTGAGCACGTCCCGGATGCCGCCGTGGAAAGCCTTGCCTGTTTCCAACCAATCGCCCATGGCGGCCTGGTAGCCGTCATCAATCTGGATATACCGCAGTTCCGGGATGTTCTTCGCGATGAAATCGAGATTCCGTTCCACCTGCTTCGCCGAGACCATCGGCCCGAAGCAGTACCACGAACACCAGCCGGTCGGCACAGGTGCCTTGCAGATGGGCGGATGGTTTTGTTTGATCAGGTCGCCCAGTTCGGCCAGCAGCGCCTCGCGGTCGGGCCCTGTGCCAAACCAAAGGTCTTCCAGCTTCCACGATGCGCCCGGGGCCAGCTCAAGATTCTCCGTGTCCACAACCGCTTCAATGGAATTGCTGCGCAGATAGAACTTGCCGACGAAGCGACTGCAGGAAGTAAAGCCCAGGGTGACAATGCTGCCCTTCGCCGGAAGCAGCGTGAACATACCGTATGCCGTCAAGGCATCCGCTGGCTGTGGAATCCTGTAGTGGTTGCGGTCCGTGAGACCGCCAATGTCCACCGGCTGGCCCAGTGTGCCACCGGTTTGGGAGAGCATCGTGAACCCTTCCCCGTAATACCCCGTCTCCGGCGGATAATCGTGCGCCACGCGGGCCAGCACAACCTCCTTCACGCGCACCGCTTCCTTGCCCTTGTTAACCAGGGTTGAACGGCACACATTGCCGTCCCATTTCTGGTCCAGTTGAAGTTCCTTTGCCGACAAACCGTCTGACGGAATGACTTCACACGCTGCCTTCTTGACACTCTCCAGCGTCAGGCCCGGCAGAGGCGCCTGCGCCGCACACCACAGCGCCCCCGCCACGCACACTGCAAACACCGCCATACATGCCCGGTAATTCATGCCAAGCTCCTAACAAGTGCTTCTGAAACCCGGTCCAAGTCTACCCGAAACGGGGAGGGTGCTCAACCGCGCCGGACCGGCCAAGACAGACGCTGCACAGTTTGACGAATCAACACGCAGAATGGGGGAGGGCCGCCCGCCAGAGGCGAAGCAGATAAAGCATATGCACTTCGGCCCCACAAGCACCGGGGTGCGTGCGGAGTCCCGCCACTCCGAGGGCAGTGCGGTGTTAGGTCGAGAATTCTTTTTCTTGGGGGCTTGACATTTTCGATTACGTGTGTAATACTTCCTTTGGATTACATTTGTGATTGAGCCGGAGAAAGAAAGGATTGGCCAATGAAAATGCCCAAGATATCCGAAGCGGAGTGGCAGGTCATGAAGATATTATGGGCCAAGTCTCCGCTGACGGCCAACGAAGTCGTGGACAGGTTGACGGTGCCAACCCGATGGTCGGACAAAACCGTCAAGACACTCATAAACAGGCTGACCAAGAAAGGCGCGCTCGGCTTCGAACGGCAGGGCCGCACCTATCTCTATCATCCCCGCGTGGCCGAGGTGGACTGTGCGCGTGCGGAAGGCCGGTCCTTTCTGAAACGCGTCTACGGCGGGGCCATGCTGCCGATGTTGGCGGCGTTCCTGGAAGAGCAGACCCTGTCGCCTGCTGAGATCGAAGAACTGAGGCGCATTCTCAACGAGGAAGGGAGATCGTAGCATGGGACCACTGTTTTACCCGGCATCCGGTGTTATGGGGTGGCTGTTCCGGTCGTCGCTCCAGGCAGGCGTGCTCGTGGTTCTAATCATCGCCGTTCAACTCCTGTTTGGGCGCACACTGTCACCCCAGTGGCGCGCTGCGTTGTGGCTTGTGCTTCTTGCACGGCTGATTCTGCCGTGGGGCCCCGAGAGCAGGGCGAGCGTCTTCAACATCGTCCCGCGCTTCGCTGAACGGGCGGAACTCGCGGCGGTGCCGACCGTTGAGGAGAAGAGCGGTGTTGTGCCCGATGCCGTCCCCGCGCACCCCGTCGACAATCCCGTTCTGGAAGACCGGCAGCCGCCGCCCCGTCTGGACTCAAGGGAAATCCTTGTGGGGGCCTGGGGCTTGGGGGTGGGGATAGTGCTGCTCTTGGTGCTTCGCACCAACGTCCGGCTCATGAAACGGCTGCGCCGCGTCCGTCCGGTGACCTCGGAGCGGGTAATGTCGCTCTTGGAACGCTCCAAAGAAGAGATGGGCGTATTCACACCCGTGTCCATCGTGGTGACGGACGAGGTTGCCATGCCGACGCTCTTGGGCTTCGTCCGGCCCCGGATTCTGCTGCCACAGGGGTTGCTGGACTCGTTGCGCCCGGATCAGCTTCGGTTCATCCTTTTGCACGAACTGGCCCACATCAAACGGCTGGATATCGTCGTGGGCTGGGTGTCCATCCTGCTTCAGGCGCTGCACTGGTTCAATCCGCTGGTCTGGTACGCCTTTCACAGGATGCGGGCCGACCGCGAAGTCGCCTGCGACGCGGCGGTGCTGTCCCACACCGGAAAAGAATGTTCAGCGGCGTATGGCCGCACCATCATTGCCTTGCTGGAACGGTCTTCGGCACTTCCCCGTCTGCTCCCCGCGGCGGGCCTCGCCTCCCTCGGATATCGGGCCGCTGTCCACCACCGCCTCCTCCCGAATAGGCGCGGCCTGGGGGCCGACTCGGGCGAGGGCTCGGCCGAGCGCCCCATGGAGCGGCCCGACGTGGTCGTGATGAGGATGGCCGTCAACGTGTCCGACGTGATCGGCCTCGCTCATGACTTCGGGCAGGTCTGCGTCCTCGACCTGGACGACGACATTTGGAACGTGCCGAAGCACAATCCGGCCTTCCCCGACAT
>CAIXUF010001382.1 GCA_903922535.1 Candidatus Hydrogenedentota bacterium | reverse complement strand
ATCTCTTCCAGCAACTTTGCTTGTTCGTCGCCGGTGCCGCCCTGGGCCGCTGCCAGCCGCGCCTCTAACTTGAGCACGCGTTTCTGCTCGGCCGGGGTGAATTTCGCGCCGTTGACATCCTTAACGCGGACGATGAGTCGGCCTGCCTCGGCATGGGCGCCGCGGGCCGCCAGCACCTCGGCATCGCGCAGGAACAGCGCGGGGTCTGCCGACGATAGGTCTTTGGCAAGGGCGCGCAGATAAGCGTCGAGCGCCAAATCCGGCACACCTTCGTTGACATAGATATCGCCCAGTGTGTTGAGGCATGCCACATTCGCCTTGCCCGCACGGTCGAGCAGTTCGTAGTTCTCGGCTGCCTTGAGTGGCTGCTTGAGCGCCAGGAAGGCGTTGGCCTGCAGCAGCCAGAGGTCGGTGCGCGCCGGGTCGCGGCGGATCATGTCGCCGCACAGCGCCGCCGCCTCGTCGAACTTGCGCTGCTTGAAGAGGCAGCGCGTCAGACCGAGTTTCCAGTCGTTCACGTCCGGCTGGAGCATTAGGGCCTGGCGGTATGCGCCCTCGGCGGCGACGTGCTGCTCGGTCATGCTGTACGAGTGCGCCAGCAGGCCGAAGGTCAAGCCGTCAGCCGCGCCCAGATCGATGGCGCGAGTCAAGGGCCCGATGGCCTTGTCGAAGGCGTTGCTCTGGACGTACACCAGCCCCAGATTCTTCTGCGCGCGCAGGAAGGACGGGTATTTCTCCACAGCCCGGCCATACCACATTGCAGCCGCCGCCAAGTTGGTCCGGCTGCAATAGATGTTGCCCAGCGTGAAATCATAGAGGGCGCTGGCCGGCGCCTTGGCTTCCTTCTTTCCGGTCTTGTCGGTCCCAACCCCGCCTGCCAGGCTCTTTTCCAGCAACGCGCACGCCTTGTCGGCGCCGCCCTCGGTGCCCATCAGCGTCGCCACCTGCGCCAGTTCCTGCTGTTCGGCCGGCGTGATCCGCGGCTCGATGTCCGCGCGCATGCCGTAGGTGCCGAGGAACTGCTTCTGGAACTCGGGATCGCGCCACAGCGTCAAGGCCATGTCATCCGTCGCCGCACGCGCGGTAACAGTCAACACGACCAGGAACATCGCCACGCACACTGTCCATCTTTCGCCCATGATCTCACCTGCTCTTGAATGTGATCGGAATTCGCATCCGGAACGGAACCGCCTCGCCATTGCGTTTGCCCGGCTCAAACCGCCAGTGCTTCACTGCCTGCAGCGCCGGCTGCTCGAAGGCGGGGTGCGTGGACTTCTGGACGATGGGACTTTCCACGCGTCCGGTTTTGTCCACCTGGAACAACACATGCACGGTACCGTCCAGCTTCTGTTTTCGCAGCGCGGCCGGGTACTCGGGCGCCGGCTGGAACACCACCCGCGGCGCCTGGTCCAGATCCGAGAGCGAAAAAACATGGTCTGCCGCCGCCGCGGCGATGGCACCGGCCTCCACCGCCGCGCGCGCCCCGAGCGAGGCGGCGCCGCGGGTGAAGAAGCTGTCGCTGCTGTCACCCGTGCCCGGGGCCAGCGCGTCGGAGAGCGCATCCAGGCTGAGCGGCGGTGCCTCGGCATTTTCCTTCAACTCCGGCGGCGCATCCGGCGCCGACTTCTTCTCGACTTCCAGGTCCTTCTTCTCCTCGGTTTTCACATCGGCCTTGGCCTCTTCCTCGATCGACACGTCATCCATCGTCTTCTTGCCGCCGTGCATGGGCAGGAAGAGCAGTCCGCCGAACAGCATGATGCCGGCCATGAAGAGCAGGGCGAGCAGGAACGCAGCTATGTGCATCCGCTTCATTTT
>CAIXUF010001381.1 GCA_903922535.1 Candidatus Hydrogenedentota bacterium | reverse complement strand
CGCTACCGTGACGGCATTATCGGCGAAACCAAACTGGCGAAACTGTTCATCGAGCGTGCCGGCTGCAAAGACATTGAAGACCTCTTTTACACGATGTACAAGCGCAAGCTGTGGTACGATGAACTGGAGCCGATGGCCCAGCTCGTGTTTGACGCCGCCTACGAGGGCGACGAGGCCGCCTGTGACATTCTGGAATGGGGCGGACGGTACCTTGGCGACATGGTCAACGCCGTCGCCCATCATTTGGACATGTGCCGCGACACCTTTGCCGTGGTGCTGACGGGCAGCGTGTTCAAGGGCGTGTCGCCGGTGCTCATGGACACCATGAGCGCCCGTGTGCACCGCCAGTGCCCCAATGCGCGGCCGGTGCGCGCCCTGTTTGAGCCCGTGGTGGGCGCCATGCTGCTTGGCGTGGAACTGCACCACAAAATGAACCCCGAGAAGTACGCCGTGCTGGAAGCGGACCTTGACAGGGCCGCCGAACGCTTCGGAGTGCGATTCCGCCCGGAGTGAACTGACCATGCGCCTGAGAGCCGGACACGTGACCATGGCCGCGGTTGTGCTAATCACCCTGTTTGTCGTCGCGGCCACGTGGATGGGTTCGTCGGGCCCCGGCAGGGAGGACGTGGTGGAAGGGGCGCTGCCGCCCGCCGGCAGCGCGCAGGACCTGGTGCCGTCCATGGCCGTGGACGCGGTCGCGGTGGACTTGGGGGTCATCCCCAACACCGAAGAGGGCCACGGCAAACTCACCGTGCACAACCGGGGCAAGGGGCCGCTCAAGATTGACGAGGTGCGTTCCAGTTGCGTCTGCACCGCCGGCGCCTTTTCGCCCGGCGCGCTGCCCATTGCGCCCGGTGGTTCGGCCGATCTGAACATCAAGGTTGATCCCAGACACATTTATGGGTTCGAGTCGAAGAAGACACTCACCCTGTTCAGCAATGATCCGGTGCGGCCCTCCATCGAGGTGGTCGTTTCCGCGAAGATTGATCCCGAGTTCTCCGTGGAACCGGAGAACTTTGATTTTGGAACCGTGGCCAAGGGGACCGCAGCGGTCAAAGAGATCCGGCTGGCGGCCCGCATCGACACGCCGTTCACGGTTACCGGGGTTTCAACGGTGCAGCCCGAGAGCAAGGAACAGCCGCCCGTTGGACTGCAACTGGAGCTTGTTGCGGTGCCCGAGACGGAATGGAAGACGCCGGGCCGCGCGGAGTATGTCATCCGCGCCTCCATTGCTTCCGACATGCCGCCCGGCCCCTTTGACTTTGGCGCGTTCATTTCCACCGACCTGAAGCGGTTCCGCTTCCTCCGGGTGCCCGTGCACGGCACGGTCGAGGCGCCGTACACGCTGGAAATGCCGTCCAGTCTGCGGGTCATTGTAATCCAGTCCAACATGGCCGACGCCCGCGTGAAGGTGGGCACCGAGAAGCCCGTGGCGCTTGAAAGCGCCGCGGCAGAAAGTGGTACAGTGACGGTGTCCGGCCAGGATGTTCCCGGCGGGATGGCGCTGGTGTTTGCGCCCGTGGCGGGGCTTGCCGCGGGACGGCATGACGACCGGGTCAAAGTCACGCTGCGCATGGGCGACAGGACCTTTGAGGAACTGTTCGAGGTTCGGGTGTTCAGCGGCCCCGCCACCAAGACGGGGCAGTAAGGAAGACACGGACATGGCATTGTTTGGAAAAGGCAAAGACAAAATGGAAGCGCCGCCCAGGGAGGCCACCTATCCTTTGACGCCGCGCAGGGTGCACTGCTCCGTTTGCAACGCGGAGAAGGTGTTCACCAAAATGTGGCGGCGCGCCGGCATGATGGCCAAGTGCCCCTGCTGCACGCAGGTTCTCGAGAATCCCGCACTGCTCTACCGGCAGATTCAGCCCGTTTGTCCGCGCTGCGGGGAGCCTTTGGAGCAGCCCGGGTTCGATTACGGTTTTTGCGACGGGTGCGGTTCAAAGTTTGAACTGGTTGAGGGCACCAAACCGGGCCTTATACCCAATCTCAGGCAGCGGCAGGAGCGGGACAGGTTTGGAAAGTCCAGGAGCGTTCTGTGATTATTAAGTATGAAAGTGCGCTGCGCGGGCTGGCCGCACAGTTTGGACAGGAGCATGTTTTCGCATTCTGGGTACAGTTGAATGCGGAGGAGCGCGCGGGGCTGCTGGAACAGTTGGACCAGGTGGACTTTCCCCTCATGGCGCGGCTGGCGCGCCAGTGGGTGCTTGACCAGCCCGCGCCGGAGCTGTTCAAGGACATTGTCCCCGTGCCCGCCCTTCCGGTGGCGTCAAAGGACGACCCCGCCGCGCGCGAGGCTTGGGACGCGGGCGAGGAGCAGTTGCGGCTGGGTCGGGTCGGCATATTCCTCGTCGCCGGCGGCCAGGGCACCCGGCTCGGTTTTCCGGGCCCCAAGGGCTGCTATCCCATCGGACCGATTACGCAGAAGACCCTCTTTCAGTACCACGCGGAGAAGATCAGCAACCTGGAGCGCCGCTACGGCTGTGTGATTCCGTGGTACATCATGGTCAGCGACGCCAACGAGGCGGCCACGCGGGACTATTTTGAGGCCAACCGCTACTTCGGGCTCTCGCCGCAGGCGGTGACCTTCCTCAGGCAGCGCATGGTGCCCTGCATGGACGAGAAGGGCCGCTTCATGCTCGAAGCCCCCGGCAGGCTCGCCATGAACCCCAACGGTCACGGCGGCTGCATCCCCGCGATGGTGGAAAACGGCGTCATTGACGACGCCCGCAGGCGCGGCGTCCAAATGCTCAGCTACTTCCAGGTGGACAACTGGGCCGTCAAGGTGGCCGACCCCTTCTTCATCGGCTACCACGCCCTTCGCGGCGCGGCCATGTCGTCCAAGGTGCACCGCAAGCACAAGCCGCGCGAGGCTGTCGGTGTGCACTGCCTGTGCGACGGCGTCTACCAGGTGATCGAATACAGCGAACTCGACCTCTACCCGCAGTTGCTCGAAACTGACGGCGAGGGGAGGGTTGTCTACTACGCGGGCAACCCCGCCATGCATATCCTTTCCACCGATTTTGTCCAGAGTACCTATGACCGCTTCGACGAGTTTCCGTGGCACCTGGCCCACAAGAAGATCGCTTTCGTGGGTGAGGCGGGACAACTGGTCACGCCGGACCGGCCCAACGGCTACAAGTTCGAAACCTTTGTGTTCGATGCGCTGCGCTTTGTGACCCATCCCCCCGTTGCGCTCGAAATACACCCGCTCGGCGAGTACACGCCCACCAAGCAGTTTGAGGGGGACAACAGCGTTGTCGCCGCGCGGCAGAGCATGGCCAACCTGTGGGGCGGCTGGCTCGAAAAGGCGGGCTGCATCGTGCCCCGCACCCCCGACGGCGATGTCGCCGTGCCCATTGAAATAAGCCCGTCCTTCGCCCTCGACGAGGAGGAGTTTCTGGCGTACAGCAAGGGGCGGACATGGGAAACCGGCGACGGCCTGGCCATCGACGCGAACGGCGGCGTGACGCGGCCGTAAGCTGAAAGACAAATACTGTTCCGGGCGGGGACGCGGGCCGGTTCCGCAGCACACCGGGGAAGACTTCGTGGCGGAGCAGTAATCAAGGAGAAGCATTCTGGCCACGGAATGCCTGGCGCGGCATGGCCGCAGCCAAACATGGTGGCGATGGTGAAAGAGTTGAACCACAGGGCACTGAGCTGCGCATGGGACAGGAGGATGGTGGTCTCACGCCAAGGCGCAAAGGCCACAAAGGGGCACAGGCACACTTGAATTCAGAGGGCGACGGGGCTGGCTCGCCACTTCGGCCTATCCTGTCCATCCTGCTTATCCATGTTAATTCATCTTCTGCCAGGTTCCGTACTATGTCTCAAAATCATCGCAAACCATGGTGATTTTCTTGCTTGTTTCCGCGTCGCATCCGTGTGTTCCGTGGTTGGCTGTTCCTCTTCTGGATTCAGGCTGCTGAATTCTGGATTCGTTGGTTGCGGCTCTGCTGTTCCACGCGATTCCGTGTGTTACGTGGCAGAAAATCCTTAATAAAACTTGAAATCCCCCACCGTCACTTGTTATATTACCGCCGCCTTCCGGGGAGCAAGTCCCCGGCCCTGCGGAGACGTAGTTCAGTTGGTTAGAACGCCGGCCTGTCACGCCGGAGGTCGCGGGTTCGAGTCCCGTCGTCTCCGCCATTTCTTTTAATGGCATACGCTG
>CAIXUF010001380.1 GCA_903922535.1 Candidatus Hydrogenedentota bacterium | reverse complement strand
CAGCCCCAAAAAACAAATCGCCAGACTAAACGCCCACGCCACCGCGCTATTGGACCACCCGTACCTCGCCCCCAGCGGCTTCTGAAAAAAACTCCACGCATACACCGTCCCCAGGCACAGGTGCAGCACCCCGCCAGCCACCGCAATGGGCCAACGCGCCTGCACAGTGCTAGAGGGGCAAACAACGACCATGAATCTCCTGCTCGGGGCCAACTCATTGTCCTAGACTCCGCCACCCGTTTCAAGGAAATCTGAGATATCTGATATCTGAAATCACTGGTGTCCGGTCATAAGTTGAACAGCGACAACTGGTTACAATCTTCAACCATCGGGTCTTGCCATGATTCTTCCGAAAAGAGCTCATTTATCGGGGTTTTTTGCAGGAAGGTAACGGAGACAATTTGAAGAATTTGGTTTAATTCCTGAGGCAGTTGATAGCAATGCTTGCATTGGGCGACGAGCACAAACGCGATTACAGCGGTCCATATCTGAGTTTGCACGGCGTTGGGGGTCGTTCCGAAGAATGCCTTGACATGAAGATGCTGCTTTATCCATTTGAAGAACAGCTCGATGGCCCAGCGCTTGCGGTAGAGCAAGGCAATGGTCAGTGGATCCAGGAGTAGGTTGTTGGTCATGAACACCAGGATTCGGCCGGTCTCCGGATCGCGATACCGCACGCGGCGCAGCGTATCGGGGTAGAGGGTGCGGGACAAGGGACCACGCAACCGGACCAATTGGTCGGATAGTACAGGCCCTCCGGGGGGCACCTCGAGGCGTTGCTTGACTCCGAAATCCATCCCCCGCTTGGCCCGCGTGACGAAGAACGCCCCCGCCATATGAAAGCGGTACAAACGCGCAAAGTCGACATACCCGCGATCCAACACGTAGAACGCGCCGGCCTCCGGGATGAGCTGATCGAGCATCCAGATGTCGTGGGTCTTGCCGTGCGTAACCCGTATGAATACAGGGATTCCCGCACCCACGTCGAAGAGGGTATGCGCTTTGACCGCGGCCTTGCGACGACGGAACAGGGCCCACGGAAACAGCTTCAGACACAAATCGATCGTGGTCGAATCCAGCGCGTAGACGTCGGTCTGCAAGCGAGCCAAGTCCCGGTCCACCGGCAACGCCACGCGCGCGCGGGCGATCATGACCAAGGCCAGATCCTGAAAGATCCGGTAGTCGCGCTGCTCGTTGGCATCGGCCAGCGTGCTCTTGGCCACCGTTCCGCGAAAGCCACAGTGGTAGCGGCGCGGGCCCAACGCACGCAGGCAAAGGACGGTCTCGCGCAGGCTCGACCGGCCCGTGAGCTGCGCGAAGATCAGGCACAGCAGTTGGTCCATGCACGAGAGTGCCCGCACCCGCTGGTCTCCGCCGTAACGCCGCACCGCCAAATCGAACGCCTTCCGCGGCAGCAGTGCCATGACCTGAGCAAAGACGGTACGTCCATGGTTCACGGGCAACTCCTCCCGGCCAAGTCAAGCAACCATTGGCCGAAAGGAGTTCAAAATGAGCCGGGGAAAATGAAATCGTGTACCATGCCATGTACGTCGAAAACCCTTATAATACAGCCACTAGAACGCTGTTACCTCAATCCTCAACCGGACACTAGTGAT
>CAIXUF010001379.1 GCA_903922535.1 Candidatus Hydrogenedentota bacterium | reverse complement strand
CTTGAAGACAGGCTTATACGTTCAGATTCCCTTCCTTGGTGGGATGTGACAATCAAGCCAAAACTGGTACATTAGAAAGTGCATGTCCCCTTAGCGCACAACTGGCGGCCCGTCCAGTTCGATCACAATCACGCTCCACGGGCCCGGTACAAGGCCTTCCGGCAACGTAACGCTCTTGGCATCGTTGTCAAAAACCAGTGGCTCATTCGACTGGAGGAGGAAGGTTCTCTTAATGTTGTTCTGGAGTTTCGGGAGCTGTATGGGCGCGCCCGAGCCTGAATCGGCGTGGAGGTACAGTCTGTCTGCCTTTGCCGTGCATCTTCCCACGGGCAGTTTGCCGAAGGGCGACCGCGTTGTCCCGTAGATGGACTCACCGTTGACGGCAAGCCATGCGCCGATGCCCTGCAACCGTTCCACCAAGGGCGGGGGAATCTCCCCCCCGGGTGTCGGGCCGACGTTAAGCAGAAGGTTGCCGCCGCGGCTCACCACGTCCACGAGCATGCCGACGAGTTCGTCAACGCTCTTGAACTTGGTGTCCTTCAGCGAAAACTGCCAGTAGTCGCCGATCGTCATGCACGCCTCCCAGGGGCGGGGTTCCTTGTGTTCGAACGCCATCGGGACGTCCACTTCGGACGGCTGTTCGCGGGTGTAGAAGTCGCACAACGGAGTGACTCCGCGTTCGCCCCTGCCAAGACGGTCATTAATGAGGGCGTCCGGTTGCAGCTTTCGTATCATCCCGACCAGTTCCGGCGAACGCCACTCCGCAAGCGGATGATCCCACTCGCCGTCAAACCAGAGACAATCGATGGGGCCGTAGTTCGTGCACAGTTCGCGGACCTGCCCGAAGAGGTATTCATCGACAAACTTCGGAAGGTTGCGGGTGTACTCGGGATGCTTCCAGTCCAGCATCGAGTAGTAGAAACCGATCCTGAGTCCCGAGGTCCGCGCGGCGGCGATGAGTTCGCGGACGTAATCCCGCTTCGGGGCGCCTTTCATCGCGGTATAGTCCGAGAGGGCGCTGTCGAACATGCAATAGCCGTCGTGGTGTTTGGACGTGAAGACCACATACCTTGCACCGGCGCCTTTCGCGGTTTCCATCCATTGGGCGGCATCGAATTTCGCCGGGCTGAATTGGGCGGCATAGCGCTCGAAATCCTTGCGGGCGGCCGCATCCTCCTTCATGGCGAAATAGTCGTAGCCCGCCTTGGGATCGTTGCCCTGCACGGCAAACGGCCCCCAGTGAATGAACATGCCGAACTTGGCTTCGGCGAACCACGCGGCCCGCTGGGTCCCGGCTCCATCCCTGTCTTCCGCGGCCGCCCAGCAGCGCCCGACAAGACTCGCCGCCATGCACAAGATGACCAACAACCCGCGTGCGCTGTTCCACTTCATCAATCAACCCTCTTCTTGTCCGGATACGTGTATTTGCCCCCGCGCGCATCGAAGGTAATCTTGGGCGCGTTTTCGGGAAAGTGGCTTTCCAGGCACTGTTTCAGCGGCCCCGCATACATGGCCATGCGGATTGTCCCCCACGTCTGCTGATCGCCGGTGGCGTAAAACACGTACGTGTTGCCCTCAAATTCAAAAAGATCCGCATCCGTGTTGTTTATGCCCTCGCCCTGCACCGGATCAAGCATGGGGTACACCGTGGGACTCAATTCCCATGTCGCCAGATCTTTCGACCGGGCAACGAAGGTCACGTACTTCGTTTCCGCCAGGCGGTACTTGTACCAT
>CAIXUF010001378.1 GCA_903922535.1 Candidatus Hydrogenedentota bacterium | reverse complement strand
CATCACGTTGGCTGACGAAATATTAATGTCCCACCCATCACCGTTGAAGTACCCCGTGACTTGTATCAGGGTTTGCGTGGTGGATTGCAACGTAGGTTGGCAGAAGAAAAAGGCTGTGGTGCCGTTGAGTCCTGTGAACCCTGGCAGCACGGGCGGCGTCAACGTGATGGCGATGGTGCTCCACGTGGTGTTGGCAACGCCTGTGGTGGCGCACACAACGCCGGCGTTGCCTGCAAATACGATGAGCAGGCCCAGCAGGACCAAGGTGAGGATGATGGGGGCAAGCCAGAACTTCTTGCGCACCCGCATGAAGGCCCACAACTCTGTCAGCGTGTCCATGATTCGGTTGAACTCCATCTGCGGCGCCTGTTGGTGTCGGAAAAACGAACCATACGCCACACAACATGTTACCTCGAAGTGTGAACGGTGTCAATTCCGGGGTTTCCCGGACGGGGTGGGCGGTTGGGTAACATGGGAAGAATGGGAAAGTATGGGAATTATGGGAGAGGACCGGAACCCGCGCGCACCTTTGCCACGGCCGCATCCAAATGGGCGTAGAAGGCGTCCATACCTTCGCCAGTGCGGGCGGAAAGGACAAAGGCGTCCGCGTGGGCGTTGATTGCGCGGCACTCTTCAATGGCGCGGGCTGCGTCGAATTCGAGGTAGGGCAGCAGGTCGCTCTTGCTGATGAGCAGCACGTTAATGCGGCTGAACAGGGCGGGATACTTGAGGACCTTGTCGTCGCCCTCGGTCACGGAGAGCAGGCCGATGCGCAGGTGCTCGCCGAGATCGTAGGAACTGGGGCAGATGAGGTTGCCGACATTTTCAACGACAAGCAGGCGGTGCACGGCCGTGTCGAGCGGCAGGGCGAACAGGGCTTCGGACACCATTCTCGCATCGAGATGGCAGGATCCGCGTGTTTCGATCTGGTGGGCGAGACAACCGGCGTTTCGGACACGCTCGGCGTCGCGCGAGGTCTGCACATCGCCCTCGATGACGGCCATGGCGGTCCTATAGCGGCCCGCCATGGCCTCCAGCAGCGTGGTCTTGCCGCTGCCGGGGGAACTCATGATGTTCACGCCCACGAGGCCAAGGCTTTCGAGCAGCGCGCGGTTTTCCGCGGCGATTGCGTCGTTCTTCGCCATGACGGGCGACTTCACTTTGATCGTCTGGGCGGTGCCGGGCGTATCCATCACGCTTCGGGCTCCTCGTAGGTTATGGTGTCGATGTCGCATTCGTAGCCGGAGACAATCTCGACGGCGGCGACGCCGCAGCCGGGGCATCCGGCCATGAAATCACCAGTTTCGTATTCGCAGCCGCATTCGCGGCAGCGGACCCGCGCGGGGCGGGCGTCGATGACAAGTTCGGTGCGGCCCATGCCGCGCGATTCGGCCAGTTCGGTGAAGCAGAAGGTCAGCGAATCGGCGTTGACGCCCGACAGCGCGCCGAGCATCAGGCCGACCGACTGCACGCGCGCGCCCACGCCCACGGCGCGCTCCACGGAGGCAATGATTTCGGTGGCTATCGAGAATTCATGCATGGGACACGGGCTCCGCAGATGCCGAACCGAAAGAGGCTGGAAAAGACAGTTCCACCCGGCCCCGAAGGGGCCGAACAATAGTAGCCCCGGGTGGAGCGAAGCGGAACCCGGGGTTAACAGGGAAAAGCACCCCCGTCCCCGAAGGGGGCGAACACACGGGGACCGTGCGCAGGTATTCCGTTTGCCCCCTTCGGGGGCGAAAACCGGTAAGACAACCTTGCCGGATCGCCGGGGCGTGGCCCCGGCGAAGAAAAGCGGCGGCATGGCCGCGCGCACTCAAAAAGGGCCGCATGTCTTGTGACTTGGCTAGCATATGCGGGGCAGTTCCTCGCCGTAGGGCATTTCGACGATGCGCATGCCGCCGTAGTGCGTGCGCAGGCACGCGGCGGTGGCGCGGCGCGCGACCACGCTCCCGGCCACGCAGGCCTCTTCCCCGCCGGGAAGTCCGCGCAGCACGTGCAGGGCGCGCTCGCCGTCCTGCGCCGGCACCAGCGCCACCAGACGTCCCTCGTTGGCGACGGTCATGGGGTCGAGGCCGAGCATTTCGCAGGCGGCGCGCACGGCGGGCCGGACCGGCACAGCGCTTTCCTCAATCTCGATGGTCACGCCGGAGGACTCGGCCAGCTCAACACAGCAGGCGGCAAAACCGCCGCGCGTGGGATCGCGCATGGCATGGATCTCGATGCCCGCGTCGATGAGCGCCCGCACGAGCGGCCACACGGACGCGGTGTCGGAGCGCACGGGCGTGTCGAAGGCAATGCCCTTGCGCTCGCTCATCACGGCCACGCCGTGCTCGGCCAGGGGGCCGCTGACGAGCACCACGTCGCCCTCTTTCAATCCTGCGGGGGACACGGTGATGCAGCGGCGGCCCACACCGGCGGCGGTGACAAACAACTGATCCGCCTCGCCCCGCGCCACGACCTTGGTGTCGCCGGTGATGACCGGCACGCCGCAGGCGCGCGACGCCTCGCCAATCGACTCAAGCACGCGCCTGAGGTCGGCGATGGGAAAGCCCTCTTCAATGATGAGCGACAATGACAGGGCCAGCGGTTCCGCGCCCGACACGGCCAGGTCGTTGATCACGCCGTGCACGGCGAGCTTGCCGATGTCGCCGCCGCGAAAGAACAGCGGCTTGACCACAAAGGCGTCCGTGGTGAAGAAGATGTCCGGCGCGCCGGGCACGGGCGCGGCGTCGGGCAGAGCGTCGGGTGCGCCGCCGAGCGCAGGCACGATTAGTCCCTCCACCAGTTCGCGGGTCAGTGCGCCGCCGCCGCCGTGGGCGATGACGATTCTTCCCTCATCCATACTTGTACCTCGCGGCGCATGCGCCTTCGGAGGACACCATGCAGGGCCCCAGCGGATGGCGGGGCGTGCACACTTTGCCAAACAGCGGACACTGCGGGGCCTGGATATATCCCTTGAGCACCTCGCCACATTTGCATCCCGGTGGATCGGGGGCGTCCACCCCGGGCAAATTATACCGCTTGGCGGCATCATACGCCTCGAATTCAGCGCGCAGGCCCAGCCCGCTTTGCGGAATCGTGCCCAGTCCGCGCCATTCCGCGTCGGTCTGTTCAAACACGGAGAACATCACTTCGCGGGCGCGCGCGTTGCCGCCCGGCCGGACAGCCCGGGTGTACTGCACAAACGAGCCGTAACGGTTTTCGGCAAGACAGTCCAGCAACTGCGCGACCGCCTCGATCACGTCGAGCGGATCGAAGCCCGCGGCAACGCAGGGAATCTTGTGTCGCGCTGCAAGGTCTTCATAGGCTTCAATGCCCAGGATCACGGACACATGGCCCGGCGTGAGGAACCCGTCGAGCAGGGAACCGCCCGCCAGCACCGCCTCCATGGCGGGCACGACCAGTTTGTTGGCGGTGTAGACGGAGAAGTTCTTCAGCCCCCATGTGCGAGCCTGCAACAGCACGGCCGCGACTCCGGGCGTGGTGGTCTCGAAGCCCACGGAGAGAAAGGCCACGTCGCGGTCCGGGTTCTCTTTGGCGAGCGCCAGCGCGTTGAGCGGCGAATAGACGACGCGTACGTCGGCGCCCGCGGAGCGGCGCTGCTCCAGCGTGGAATGAAGTCCGGGCACGCGAATCATGTCGCCGAAGGTGCACACCGTCACCGGCAAATCGGCGAGCAGCATCATGCGTTCGATGTCGCGCTGCGCGGTGACGCACACGGGGCATCCCGGTCCGGACACGAGTTCGACATTTTCCGGGAGCAGCGTGCGCAGCCCGCCCCGGCCTATGGCGTGGGTGTGCGTGCCGCACACTTCCATGAGGCGCACATGGCGGCCCAGCGCCCGCACCTGCGCGCCGATATGGAGCACGGTCGATTCGATGTCAGTCGGTTTCAAGGGAAAGATTCCCCGTTTCACGGAGCAGCCCAAGCGTCTCCCCGGCCTCTTCGGGAGTGATTTTCTCTATCGCAAAACCGGCGTGGAGCAGCACCCACTCTCCCACCCCGGCCCCGCCCACGAGGCTCAAATTGGCGGTGCGCGTGTTGCCCTCCAGGGCCACCGTGGCCTCGTCGCCCTCCACCGACACCACCTGCACGGGAACGGCTAGGCACATGACAACCTCCGTGCGGCAACCGCCGCCTGTCCAAGGCTTATGCCGCCGTCACCCGGCGGCACGACCGAATTGGCCAACACTTCAAATCCGCGTTCGTGAAGCATAACACTCATCTGTCCCAGGAGCCATGCGTTTGCAAACACGCCGCCCGACAGGGCAACGGTGTGCAGGCCCGTGTCCGTGCCGATCTTGGCGCAGACCTCCATGGCCGCGCGCGCCAGGGAATTGTGGAAGCGCGCCGCGCACAGGTTGGCGGGGACGCCGGCAAGCAGGTCCGCAACGAGCCCCTGGATTATCTCCGCGCCGGGCAGCTGGAGCAGGCCGCCGCTTTCGCGCGGTTGCGCGGGATACCAACCCTCCTCCATCTCCTCCATCCATGCCGCGCCCTCCAGTTCCATGGGCGCCTGGGCGTGGTAGGTGTTGGCGTCGCACAGGCCGCACAGCGCCGCCGCCGCGTCGAACAGCCGGCCTGCGCTGCTGCTGTCCGGGCAGTTCACGCCGTTGGCGATCATGTCATCCATGACGCGCCGCTCTTCGGCGGCCAGCGAGGGCAGGAGGCGCTCGGCAAGCCGGACGGCCTCTTCCGCGCCAAAGGCCTCGCGCAGCATCACGTAGCCGGTGCGTGCGGGCCGTTTTGCGGCGGCGTCGCCGCCGGGCTGCGGCACGGGCGCGATGCAGCCGACGCGCCGGTATCCGGCCAGGTCGCAGACAAGGAACTCGCCGCCCCAGGCGCCGCCGTCATCGCCCCAGCCGAAGCCGTCGAAGGACACGCCGATAACCGGGCCTTCGCGGCCCGTTTCGGCCAGCACCGAAGCGATGTGGGCGTGGTGGTGCTGCACGGCGACCACGGGCAGTCCGAGACCACGGGCATGGCGGGTGGTGGCATAGGCCGGGTGCAGGTCGCAGGCGACGGCGGCGGGGATGACATCCAGCATGCGGCACAGCGTCTCGACAGCCTGGTGAAAGGCCTCCCATGCAGCCAGGTGGTCCAGGTCGCCCAGATGATGGCTGATATAGGCCTGGCCCGCCCGCGTGAGACAGGCGGCCCCGTTGAGTTCGGCGCCCACGGCCAGAATCTCACAGGCCGACGTGTCCATGTTGAGGCGGACGGGGAAGGGGGCATGGCCTCGGGAACGGCGCAGGAACCGGGGCACCCCGGCCACCACCTGCATCACCGAGTCGTCGGTGCGCACGCGGATGCGCCGGTCATGAAGGAGAAACGCGTCGGCCAGTTCGCCCAGGCGCAGGTAGGCGTCCTCGTCCTCGTGGGCGATGGGCTCGTCGGACAGGTTGCCGCTGGTCATGACGTAGATCTTGAACGGATCTTCGAAGAGCATGTGGTGGATGGGGGTGTAGGGCATCATGATGCCGATGCGCGAGTTGCGCGGCGCCACCTCCTCGGCAATCCGTCCGGCGATGCGCGTGTGTTTTGGCACCAGCACGATGGGCCGCTCGGGACTTTCCAGCAGCCGTTCCGACGCCAGGTCTAGCACGCCAATCCGTCCCGCCGTGCCCGGCCGCGACGCCATCACGGCGAAGGGTTTCAGATCGCGCCGCTTGCGGCGGCGCAGTTCGCGGACCGCCTCCTGGTTGGACGCGTCGCAGGCCAGATGAAAGCCGCCAATGCCCTTGATCGCCAGAATCTGTCCGGCGGCCAGACGGCGCACCGCCTCCTGCATGGGGTCGTCGCATTCGATGCGGGCACCGTGGGGATCGGTTATGTCGAGCCGGGGTCCGCATTCGGGGCAGCAGGTGGCCTCGGCATGAAAGCGCCGGTTGGCCGGATCGGCATATTCGGCGCGGCACTGCGGGCACATGTCGAACTGCGCCATCGTCGTGCGTGCGCGATCATAGGGGACGTTTTCGATGATTGTGTAGCGGGGGCCGCAGTTGGTGCAGTTGATGAAAGCATGCCGGTGACGGCGGTTGCGGGGATCCTCCAACTCGGCCACGCAGTCCCCGCAAACGGCCAGGTCGGGGGACACGACCACCCGGGCGCTGCCCCGGGGGGCGCTTTCGAGAATGCAAAAGGAGGACTCTCCGACGGGGTTTACGTCGTTGCTTACAATAGCCTGTATCCGTGCCATTGGCGGGGGAACATCGCGCAGAAGGCGCAAGAACACTTCTACCACCGCGTCATCGCCCTCCACCTCGATGAACACGCCCGAGGCGTCATTGAGGACATGTCCGCCCAGACCGAGCCGCACGGCCAGACCGTAGACAAAGGGACGGAAACCCACCCCCTGCACCACGCCCCGCACTTCCACGCGTGCCCGGCGGATCATTTGGCGTTCTCCTCTTGTCATGGCGGCGCGAACAGCGCATTTCGCGCGCCTGATGAATGCATTCATGAAGGCGCACCCCGGGAGCGCCATGAATGGATTTTCGCGCTGATCATACCTTATGCCGAACCGTTCCCGACAATTGGGATTGACACGCCGCCACAACCCGCATAGAGTATGCGTGCCGCCCGTCCTGTTCCTCTGAACGGATGCGGCACAAACTCAACGGAGACATCACATGAACCATGAAGGCATTACACGGCGGGGATTTCTGGGCGCGGGCGCGGCTTTGGCCTGCGGGATGACCGTGGCGGGATGCGCCACCCGGGGTGACATTCCCACCAGCGAGGAAGGGCTCCCTTTGGTTGACCTGCATGTGCACCCCGACAAGAGCACGGTGGACGCCATCGTCGCGTTGTCCCGGGAGCAGGGGGTCAAATACGGCATGGTCGAGCATGCCGGCACAAAAGAGAATGTCTATCCGCGCGTGCTGAGCAATGACGAGGAGCTGTTGTCCTGGACCGGCGAACTGGAGGGAAAGGGGGTGTACAAGGGTGTGCAGGCCGAATGGATCGACTGGTCAAGCTGCTTCTCGAAGAAGGCGCTGGCCACGCTGGACTATGTGCTCACCGACACGATGACCTTTCCCGGCCCCGGCGGCAAACGCATGAAGCTGTGGGAGAAGGAGGCGGTGATTGACGACCGCGCGGACTACTTCATGGACGCCTATGTG
>CAIXUF010001377.1 GCA_903922535.1 Candidatus Hydrogenedentota bacterium | reverse complement strand
GCCGCGGGACGCGCCGGAGGCGACGGTTTCCACAGCCATGGGTGCCACCGAAAGCCGCGGATGGTTGGCGCCAATCATGACCCGTCCGCCCGGAGCGGCGGGCTGCCACGCCGCGCGAAAGGTGCGCTTGTCCACGGGAAAGAAAGGTGTGTCGGCGGCGGCGTTGCCGTCGATGGTCAGTTCGGGCGCGCGCGTTTCGGGCGTGGGAAAGACCGCCGTCACCACCAGAAAGGTGCCGGGCGCGTCGAGTTTCAGTTCGCCGTCGGCCTTGTCCGAAACGGATTTGGCGTTGCCGGGTTCGGTGACAGTCCTTGTGTCCGCGTCCGGCTTGATGGGCAGTTCCAGCGTTGCGGCATTGCCCATGAAGTCGGCCACTTCAATGCGGTAGCGGCCTTCTTTGCCGGGTGTGCCGCACCAGCCGTCGCCGGGGCTGACCGCGTCGCTCGCGGCGGCATTGCCGGGCCAGCGCCACAACAGCAGGAAATGCCCCTCCTCGCTGAAGGCGGGATGGTAGGCGAAAGCGACACCGTGCTCGTCGTAGGCGAGGGTGTCGTGGCGCACCTCGAAAACGGTGCTGCCGTCGGGGCCAATGAGCTTCGCGTTGTGGATGCCCAGTTTGTTGCCGGCCGGCGTCGGGTCAACCAGGTCGACGGCCACGGCGAATTCGCCCCGCACAGACACCGGCGCGCAAGTCCACCGCCCGTCCTTGCCATGCTCCGCCTTGCGCACCACCGGCAGCACATCGCCCTCCACCCTCGACGCGGGATTGCGCGGGGCCACCAGCACGGATTTGAAGACGGGCGGCTCCGCATCGGGCCAGGTCATGCCGAGCATGCGCGGGCTTACGGCCCGGCCAGCCGTGTCGCGCAGCTCAAAATGCAGGTGTGCGGGGCCGATCCCGGTGTCGCCGCTGAACGCGATTACCCCGCCCCGCTTCACGGGAAACTCATCCGCGCCGGGCTCCATTTCCACGGTGTACGATTCGCGCTGGTGCTGCTCGCGGCGCACGCAGTCCCGCAGATCGTCGCGAAAGCCCGACAGATGGCCGTACACGGCCGTATGGCCGTCGTTGAAAGTCACATAGACGGCCTTCCCGTAGCCCCAGGGGGAACAGCGCACGCGGGAAACATGGCCGTCGGCCGCGGCGCGCACGGGCACGCCAATCGCGCCGTTGGTGGACAGATCCACCCCCATGTGAAACCGGCCGGAACGGTACTCCCCGAAACTGGAGGAAAGATCGGGTGTGCGGTCAAAAGGCCAGAGATAGGGGAGACGGTCCGGTGCCGCCACACCATCCGCCGCCCCCAGCCACAACAGGGCGACAAAGACGGTGGCGCGAAACCAGGGATGCCCCGGCGTGTTCACGCCGTCACTGGGCCTTTTGGCTGGTGTCGGATTTCCCGGCCGTCGAGGATTTCTTCTTCGATTTCTTGGTCGCCGCCGGAGTCTGGGACTTCTTGGTGCCGGTGTCGGCCGCCTTTTCGGCGGATTTCTTCGCCGGGGCCTGCGGCGTCTCCGTGGCGGCCGCGGCGGCATCCGTTGTCTTGGCGGATGCTGCGGGAACCTGCGCCTGCGGCTCGGGCTTCTTCGGCGCCTTGGGGTCGAAGGTGAGCGCGGCCAGTGTGCGCTCCAACTGAAGGAACATCTGCGTACGTTTCGGGTCGTTCACCACAGGCTCGATGAACTTGTCCACCGCCTCGTCCTTGCGCATCTGCTCCAGCATGGTGCGGATCTTCGGTTTGGCCTCGTCGAGGGTGATATCCTTGCTGTCCGCCGTTTCCACCAGCCGGATCACATGCACCCCGTAGGGGCTGCGGAAGGGCTCGCTCATGTCGCCGGGCTTCATCGCCTTGGCAACACTCACAAAGAACGGGGGAAGCTGCTCCGCGGCAAGCATGCCCATGTCGCCGCCCTTGGCGGCGTCGGGCGACTGCGACATGTCGCGGGCAACAGCGTCGAACTTTTCCCCGGCGAGAATGCGCGCGCGGGCGCGCCTGGCCGTCTCTTCCGCCGCCTTCCAGGAGTCCTCGTCGGATTTCGGGCCGCCCTTGGGCACAATCAGAAGCTGGTTGAGGTGTATCTGCCCGGTCCGCTTGAACAGTTCCGGTTTCTTGCTGTAGAAATCGGAGATGTCCTTGTCGGTCACCTTGACGGCCTTTTCTTTGGCGATTTGCTCGGCCATCTTCTCCTCGATCACCTGGCGGCGCATGCTTTCCCGCGCCTCCTGGCGGGTTTGTTCCGCGGTCTTGAGCACCTCCTCCTCGGAGGGCACGGAGCCGTCCGGTTTCTTCATTTCCTGCTGAAAGCGCTTGAGTTTCTCCGTGTAGGCCGATTCCACCTCCGCATCGGTGACTTTGACGCCCCGCTTCCCCGCCTCGGCCACGAGAATTTGGCGGCGGATCAGTTCGCCCAGCGTGGTGAGCCCGGCGCGCACGCGAAATTCGTCGCTGGGCTTGCTCTCATGCGTGAGGATCGCCACCTCGGCCACATGCTTCTGATAGGTGTCAATGTACTCGTCGCGGCCGATGGCGACATCGTCCACAAACGCCACGGGGCCGTTGGGTGTGGAGCGTTCCACGATATCCAGTTTGCTCAGATCCGGCGCCTGCGCCAGGGCCGGAGCGGCCGCACACAGCAAGAAACAAACGGCAAGAGGCCAACGAATGCTGGAAAGAATCATCGGTAATCTCCCAAACCCGGAGAGGTCGGCTGAAAGCGCCGCAAAGTCCGGGCAAATGGTCCTGTCAAGTATGGCAGGATGCTATCATACTGGGCACTTTGGGGGAAAGAAACACACGTTCCCGGGTCACCGGACGGGCGGGGCACGCAAATGGTTCCGCACAGGGAGTGTGCGGTCAAGATCCTTGTCAAAAGCGCGATTGCGGGGAATCGCACCAAACGCCAAACCGCTGAACGAAAATGTGCGGTAGCGTCTTCCTTCCCTTTCGGGACCCAAAACGGGCCGGACGTGCATTTCCAACCCGCCAAACAAGAAACCTTTGCCGGTTGGGTGAAGTTGGGCTAGAATGGAGTTCCATCGTTCCCCACCCCAGGAGATGACATCATGGCTGTTGAAATCGACATCGCATACGAGGGACAACTTTATTGCGGGGCCGTCCACGGACCTTCCGGGGCCCGGTTGCGCACAACCGCACCGGTGGACAACGGCGGCACCGGCGACCAGTTCTCGCCGACCGACCTGGTGGCCGCGGCGTTGGGCACCTGCATGCTTACCATCATGGGAATCGTGGCCCAGCGCACGGGCCTGGAACTGACCGGCACAAAGGTGAAGGTCATCAAGGAGATGACGGCGGTGCCGGTGCGGCGCATCGGCAGGCTCGTTGTCACCATAACGCTGCCGCCCGGTTTGGCCCTGTCGGAGAAAGACCGCACCAGCCTCGAAAATGCCGCGCACACGTGCCCGGTGAAACAGAGCCTGCATCCGGATGTGGTCGTGGAAACGGAATTCATTTCTTCGTGACACGGGATAATGGAGAGTCCGATGGCCAAGCGCAACATTCTGGTTCTTGCTTTGTTTGCCGTCCTTCCAAGCGTCTCCGCTTTCGCAGATGAGACAACCGCCGCACCTTTGTCATTCGATGTCAAGCTGGACAAAGTGCTGCAATCCTGGGACGGCGTGTATGACTGGGCGCAGGCGTGGGCGGGCAGCATTCCGGGCGCGGGACCGGACGGCGCGCCGTTGATCCTCGTGACGACCCAGAAAGAGAACAACAAGAGCAGCGATTTTTACCTGGGCGTACACACGCTCCGGAGCGATGATCTCGGCGCAACCTGGACCGGTCCAACGCCCCATTCTGAGATGGAGCCGAAAACGCAACCGGACGGCACCACAAAGGGGCTCTGTGATTTCACGTCGGGATGGCACGCGCCCACGGGAAAGTTCCTGATCACCGGCCACACGGTCTACTACGCCAACGGCCACCTCGCGCCGCGGCCCTATCCGCGGACAACCGCCTATGCCGTGTACGATCCGAAGACGGACGCATGGCAGCCCTGGCGGGAACTCGAACTGCCGGACAAGGACAAGTTCTTCAACAGCGGTTCCGGCATGTGCCAGTGGGTGCTCGAACCGGACGGCACCCTGTTGCTGCCGGTGTATTACATGCCGCAATCGGAGGCGAAGAACGAATGCTACTCCGTGACGGTTCTCCGCTGCGCCTTCGACGGGGAAACCCTCACATTCCTCGGCCAGGGCGACGACCTCAAACTCGATGTGCCGCGCGGTTTTTGCGAGCCTTCCCTGACCTTCTATCGCGGCCGCTACTGCCTCACGCTGCGCAACGACGTGAAAGGCTACGTGACCTCCGGAACCGATGGCCAGCATTTCGACCCGGTCCGACCGTGGACCTTTGACGACGGCGCCGAACTGGGCAGCTACAACACCATGCAGCACTGGGCCACGCACAGTGACGGCCTGTTCCTGGTGTACACCCGGCGCGGCGCCAACAATGACCACGTCATCCGAAACCGGGCCCCCCTGTTCATCGCACAGGTTGATCCCGTGAAGATGTGCGTGCTTCGCGCCACGGAGCGGGTCGTCGTGCCGGATCGCGGCGCCAGCCTCGGCAACTTCGGCGTCGCGAACATCAGCGAGAAAGAGACCTGGATCACCGTCGGAGAGTGCATGTACTCGCCCGAGTGCGAGAAGCGCGGTTCCGACGGCACCCTCTTCGCCGCAAGGCTTCTCTGGTCCAGGCCCAACGCCCTCTTAACGGGAGCACAACCCATCCCCCGGTAGGCACCATCAGCAGGCGGACATTGGCCTGAGATTACGTGGAAGGTTCGGCTCGATAAGATGAGCCCAAAGGCCCAAGAGAGGGAGTAATCAAGTATGGCATGCCCCGAAAACGCGAACCATCCATGGTGTTTCTTCTCGCGTGTTCAGAGGGCGTGGCCGGACGAACTTCTTTCAGCGAAGAAGGTGTCAACCACGGACGGTTGGGTTCGGATGATTTGAAGCAGCCGCAAGGACGCCTGATTGGGGGCGCGCAGGCCCTGTTCCCAACTCTGCACGGTCCTTGTGGACACGTTCAGGGTCGCGGCGAAGACGGACTGTGACATGCGGAGATCGCGGCGCAGCGCTGCTATCTTCCCGGGTGTCGCTTTTGGCGGCGGGGCCGGAACCGGGATGGTGACCAGCGTCAACTCGCCCCGAAAGTAGGCAATACCATCCTCCAGACCGGACTTGATCTGTTCAAAGACGCTCATGTCTTTGGCTTTCTTCTTCATAAGCGGCCTTTCCTTTTTCGATGGAGGCTTTGAAGCGCCTCCTGTTTCAGCGTTGCAGCCAACGCATGCAGCGCCCGCTTCTCATTTTCCGTCAAGTCGTCCTTCTTGTCTTTGCCGTACAGGGCAACAAGGACTATCCGGTCCGCGTCGGGCACATGGATGTATATCGCCCGCAATCCTCCGCGCTTGCCCTTGTCCCGCACAGGATCCCCCACACGCACTTTGCGGAGCCCGCCGCAACCGGGAATCACTTCACCCTTCGCGGGGTCGCGGAGCAGCTCGCTCTGAAACGTGCGGTACGCCTCATCGCCCAACAGTTCCTTCACGCTTTCTGTGAAGACTCTTGTCTCAACGAACATGAGCTTAATCATACTACGGAGTAGTATAACATTGGGAGACTTGCCCTGCCAAACCACCACCCGGCTCCGAATGGGAACTTCGGGGTTGTCAGTACCATTGCGGCAAAGGGGAGCATAATGGGCTCTCGGCCCATTGAGGAGATGAACCGTGGCCGTTGAAATCGACATTACCCACGAGGGTCATCTCTATTGCGGCGCAGTCCCCGGCGGCACCTGCGACCAGCACGCGGATGTTGTACTGGATACGGAATTCGTCTCAGAGCAACGGGCAGGAAGTGCGGCCCGACCTGTCAGCGGAGGTGGACTGGATCGAATACAAGTGCCAGTACGCCCGCACGGGCTGTCTGCGGTGACAATTGCAGGGAACACAAGAATACCTTCCGGTTCACGGCTGCCGGGGAGGGGATCCAAGGGAGACTTCCCCGGTTCTTCCTTCCAGACGCGAATTGTGAACGGATCAAAAAGTGGAACCCACCACGTGCGGGCACACGCGATGGGTTCCAAACCTACCGTGCCTTGCAAACTGCAAGGCAACCACGCCCCTTTACCTTGTCCTTGAAAGGATTGAGACCAATTCCAGAACCAGGCTTGAAGCGGTCTTCTGATGTTCCTTAGAACTTGAAATGGAAACCAGAAATGAACGCCTGGAGTTTGCTCCAAAGGCCAGACAGCGACGGCAGAAGACCAAGCAGATTGTTCAACATAACCCTATACCTTTCCTGTATTGAGCCCAGAGTCGGAATGGCATCCGGCCATTTTTCCCCTGAAGCTCTTGACTAACTTTATATATACACCATCATGCGCAATTTGTCAAGCGCCATTTCATCGAGGCGCAAGCCACTGGCATATATAGGCTTACGGCGCATGTGAAGAGCCGGAAATGGCCGTGTGTCTGCTGACCATGTCACAATACTGTCAAGAACGACCCATGGGCAACGTTGGCGGGCGCTGCGTTCTTGCCGCTCCCTGGACGCGGCTTTTTTGGTATGGGCCGGGCACTTTGGTGCCTCATCGTGCGACGCAAGAACCGCGCTACGCTTGCATTGATACGCTCCCCTGAATCTCCTGCAACGGGCGCCAAGGACACGGGTTTCCCCTGTTTGCGTCTTGGTGTTATCATGTCCCCCAGTCTGCCCGAAACCCTTTTGAAACGCCCGTCCGGCCCGTCAGCCGGGCGCCCTCGAAAACAACCGCCGGAGAGATAGACATATGAGACGCATCTCCTACATCAGTTTTATGCTTTTGCTAATTGTGTCTCCGCCGGCCTTGGGTGCTGAACCGGGGCCGGTGGACCTGGGCGCGGCGGGCTCACCGGGATTCCACGGCTTGTTTGACAAAGTGGCGCTTGGCCCGAACGATTTTGACGGCGTTCGTTTTGAATTGAAGGACGCCATGGTCAAGGTGCCTGCCGGGCAGCAGCAGCGCATTGAATTCCCGCCGACCGCGGCAGCCGCCATCCACTTCCTGCATTTCACGGAAAATGCCGGGGAGCGGATCGGCGCCTACACGCTCGTGTATGTGGACGGCACAAAGGTGGAGATTCCGCTTCAGAGCGGCCTCAACATTCACGACTGGTGGAAACCGGGGAATCTCGCCTTTGCCGCGCTGGCCCACACCGATGCATTCAAGACGGGCGAGAATACGGAGCAGAAGATTGGTTTCTGGCGCTTCTCCGTCCGCAACCCCCATCCGGAAGTCCCCCTGGCCGCGTTGGAGATTTCCAATACGGATACGGCAGTCAGCATCGACCTCATCGCGGTTACGCTTGCCGCAACCTGCGGGGAGAATGTCGGCGATGTGCCTGTCTGGGTGGTGGGCATGGACGAGGAGAAGTTCCTGTTGGCCGCGCTGGGCCGGACGGGTGTCGTGGCGGGCAAGGAGAAGGCCTGCGCGCAGTTGGCCAAAACTGGAACGGTGGCGTGCATTCCCGCGCTGGCGGAGTGTTTGAAAGACGAGAAACTTTCCGGTGCGGCGCGGCTTGCACTGGCGGCCATGGGTTATCCGGAAGCGCACAACGCCCTGTGCGATGCGCTGGCCTCCACGACGGGAGCGGTCAAGGCGGGCATCCTTGAAAGCCTGGGCGCTGGACGGAATCCGGAGGACGCGAAGCGGGTGGCACCTTACGTGAACGACGCGGACCCGCTTCTCGCGGCATCAGCCGCGCTGGCGCTCGGCAAGATTGGCGGTCCTGAGGCCGTCGCCGCATTGAAACCCACCGCCCAAAACGGGACAGGCCGGTTGCAGGGGGTCGCGGTGGATTCCCTCTTGTGCTGCGCGGAACTGTTGTGCGGAAAACAGGATCGGGAGGCCCGCGAACTCTACGGGTTCATGTATGAACACTGGCCCCGGGGAAACACCGGCGCGGCGGCATACAGCGGCATGATTCGCAGCGGAGGCGGGGAGGCAAAGACGCTTATCGCGTCGGCATTGCTCGGCGATGACCCGGTGCTTTGGGACGCGGCGCTGCCCTCGGTGCGTGAAATCGAGGGACGGGACATAACGGAAGAATGTGGCAAACTGCTGGGCACCGTACCCAAAGGCGTCCTGCCGGGGCTCATTGAAGCCCTGGCGCAGCGCGGTGACAAAGACATCGCACCCGCACTTGCGCCCTTTGCCGGCGATGCCGATGCGGAAGCATCCCTGGCCGCGATCAAGGCGCTGGCGCTGGTCGGCGACGGGTCATCCGTTCCCGCGCTGGTTTCGGCGGCGGCGCGTGGTGTTGAGCCCAATTGCAGCGCGGCCATGCAGGCCCTGGCGCAGCTCAATGATCCGGCCGTGTCCAAGGCACTCCTGGCGCGGCTGCAGGGCGCCGATGCCGCCGAGACCGCCGTGCTTGCCAATGTGATGGGACAGCGCCGGGAGGAAGCCGTGCTGCCGGCCCTGCGCGAACTCGCCCAGAGTCCGGAGGCGGGCGTTCGTGTCGCGGCGGCCCAGGCGCTGGGTGAGGTTGGCGCGGCCGAAGATGCGGTGCTGCTGTGTCAGGCGCTGGAACGGGCGGAGGACAACAAGGGCCGCACGGCGGTGCAGCGCTCGCTGGCGGCGCTCGGAAAACGCCTGAACGCGCCGGACGAATTCACCTTCAGCGTCCTGGCCGGTCTGGCCCGGGGAGACGCGGCATTCCATTGCGCGATGCTGGACGTCTGCGGAAGTGTCGACAATGGAATGCTCATACGGATGCTGGACGAAGCCACGCGCAGCGCGGACACAACGGAGAAGGATGCCGCCATTCGGGCGCTGGCCGGGTCGGAAAGCCCGGAAGCCCTTGCGTGCCTGATGAATCTGCTGGGCAGTACGTCCGACCTGAACTACAGGGTGCTCGCGCTTCGCGGCATCACGCGGCTGGTCTCGAAGAAGGACACGGAGGCGGCCGTGCGCGAAGACACCCTGACCAGGGCGCTGGCCCTGGCCGACCGTCCGGAGGAGAAGCGGCTGGTGCTCGGCCCTCTGGGCGGCTGCCACAGCATGGGCGCATTGAAGACGGTTGAGGGGTGTCTCGATTCGGCCGGCGTGACGGCGGAGGCGGCTGTGGCGTGGGGGCAGATTGCGCGAACCCTGGTGCAGACAAACCGTGATGAAATCGGCGCGGTCGCGCCGAAAGCCATCGCGGCCGCGCAGCGAGCGGAGCTTCCCAGGGCGGCCATGCAGCCGTTGACCGATGTCAGCAAGGCGTTGGCCGCCGTCGCGGTGCCCGGTGACAAGGTCCACTTTGACCACGTTGTCATCGACAGGGAATTCCGCTCGGAAGGCGTGGCCGTGGCCGATGTCAACCGGGACGGTCTGAACGACATTCTCGTAGGCGACGTGTGGTATGAAGCGCCGGATTGGAAAGTTCATGAAATCCAGGGGCCCGGGAAATACGACGCCGCCACCGGCTACAGCCTGTGTTTTGCCTGCTTCGCCGCGGATGTGGACAAGGACGGCTGGCCGGACCTGATTGTTGTCGGATTCCCCGGCACGCCCGCGCACTGGTACCGCAATCCGGGCGGCGGAGACGGGCATTGGCAGGAATTTCTGCTGGCCACCGAAGCCTGCGGCGAAACGCCCCTCTTCGTCGATTTGGCGGGCGACGGCACACCGGTGCCCGTCTTTGCCATGAACGGTCGGATTACCTGGTTCCGTCCGGGACAGGACAAGACGACGCCGTGGCTGGCCTATCCGATGTCGCACATGCTGGACGCCTTCGTCCGGTTTGGGCATGGCACCGGGATGGGCGACGTCAACGGCGACGGGCGCATGGATCTGCTCACCACCGAAGGCTGGTGGGAAGCCCCCACGGACCGCACCCGCCCGGACTGGGGTTTCCACAACGTCAAACTGGGACCGGACTGCGCCAACATGATCGTCTATGACGTCAACGGCGACGGGCGCAACGACGTCATCACCAGTTCCGCCCATGACTACGGTGTCTGGTGGTTTGAACAGGGCGAGGACAAGAGCGGAAAAACCTTCACGCAGCATGAAATCGACAAGAGCTGTTCCGAGACGCACGCCCTGATCCTCGCCGACATCAACAACGACGGGCTGCCCGACCTGGTCACCGGCAAGCGCTACTTCGCGCATGGCGAGCATGACCCCGGCGCGCTGGAACCGTCGGAACTCTTCTGGCTCGAACTTCAGCGCCCCGAACCGGGCAGGGTGGAGTACAAGAAGCATCTGATTGACAGTGATTCCGGAGTGGGCACGCAGTTTGAGGTGTGCGACTTCAATGAGGACGGACTGCAGGACATCGTCGTCTCGAACAAGAAGGGCGTCCACGTGTTTCTGCAAAAGAGGGATAAATAATCATGAACAACTCCACTGTGTCGCGCCGCAGCTTTATCGCGTCCGTGCTGGCCGCCTCCGCGGCCCCGCTCATCGTTCCCGCGCAGGCGCTTGGGCGGGACGGGGCGGTGGCCCCCAGTGAACGCATCGCCATGGGCTTCATCGGCCTGGGCGGCCAGGGCTCGGGGCATCTGTTCGGCGGCTCCTGGACCTACGTGGCCGGCGGCTACCTCGGACGGAAAGAGGTCCAGGTGCTGGGCGTCTGCGACCTGTGGCCCAAGAAACGCGACAGCGCCAAGGAACGGGTCAACAACCACTACGCGCAACTGGCCGGGACGGGGACATACAAGTCCTGCGAGGCCTACCGCGACTACCGCGACCTGCTCGCGCGGCCAGACATTGACGCCGTGCTGATGGCGCTGCCCTTCCACTGGCACGCCCCCATGGCGATTACGGCCATGAAGAACGGCAAGGATGTGTACAGCGAAAAGCCGGCCTGCCTCACCATTGAGGAGGGCCGCCTGCTCGCGGATACGCAGAAACGCTACCGGCGCGTCTATCAGGCGGGCACACAGCAGCGCTCCGAGGCCGAATACGGCGGCAAGTTCCGCCGCGCCGTCGAACTTGTCCGCAACGGTTACATCGGGCAATTGAAGGAGATCTATTCGTACAGTCCCGGCGGCGGTTTTAGCGCAAACATGCAGGATGTGACCGCGCCCGGCAAGACCATCTGGGAGGACTTCGACTGGGACATCTACGTCGGGCCCGGTCCTTGGCAGCCCTACACCGGCGGCAACGCCAACTGCGGCCTGTTCTCCTACGGCGACCCCAACTGGGGCCCGCACCATTTTGACGCCGTGCAGTGGGCGATTGAAAAGGATCATCCCGGCCCCACCGGGCTGGACTACGAAGAGGATCACGCGGTCCTTCGCTACGAAAACGGGCTGGTCATTCACTGCTGCGACTTCCCCGGTGAGAACGTCGGCGCCGTCGGCGGCGCCCGCTATGTGGGCACCGACGGCTGCATCGCCGTGGACCGCGAAAATATCGTGGCCACACCAAAAGACATTCTCAACGTCCAGCTCAAGCCGACGGACGAGCGCCCCTACTACAGCCCGATCCACGCCGGCAATTTCCTCGAATGCATCCGCACCCGAAAACAGACCATCTGCAACGCCGAGACCGCACGCCATTCCATGAACCTCTGCCTGCTCGCCGGTATCGCCACGCAACTCAAGCGGAAGATGGTTTGGGACCCGGTAAAGGAAGTGTTCCCACAGGACGAACAGGCCAACCGGCTGTTGTCCTATGCCCGTCGGCCGGGGTGGAACATCTGAGGCGGCAGCAACGCCGGTGGATTATTTGGAGCACCGAAGTTGCGGCACAAGAACAGCCCGGGGCGTACGCCCCGGGTCGTGGATCCCACTACCGGACGGAGCCCTGAAGGTAGGGGCGGCACAGGCGTTACGCTCCAACCTGTCGCCATCCACAGTGTATCCATGATTCGCCGGGTTCAGTGAAAAGTCCACTGAATTGGTGGTACGCTGAGTGCAACGAACCGTCATGATAACGGCACAACGAGATGAGATTCTGCATGCTTACCATGCTGGGCTGACGGAGACACTGGGCGAGGCGTTAAATGCCGTAATTCTCTATGGTTCTCACGCCCGTGGCGAGGACCGCAAGGAATCGGACATCGACGTGCTGTGCATCACGCGGGGGGCCTTAGACTACGGCGAGATGATCGCCCGGACTTCCGCGTTGACCGCGCGGGTGAGCCTCGAATATGGCGTGGTCCTCTCACGGGCGTTTGTCACGCGTGATGAATATGAAACACGCCAACTGCCTTTCCTGATGAATGCCCGCAAGGAGGGGGTCGCCGTGTGAACGCGAACTTCTGAATTCAGGGATGCCTGCTGAACCATCGGGCAATGACCCGGTTTCGTACCGCAGGCGTCCCGCCTGCCCTGTT
>CAIXUF010001376.1 GCA_903922535.1 Candidatus Hydrogenedentota bacterium | reverse complement strand
TCGGGGTACTTTCGGTCGCGGTCATGAATGACGAAGCGTGGCTTCACGCCCATGTCGTCGAGCCACATGCTGGCGTTGCGGGTTTGTTGCATGACCCAGTTGCCGGTCGGATTGAATGTTGCGGGGCTGCAGTAGACCTTTCGACTGCCGAGGCGAATGAAGACGAGGACATGGGCTGTCAGAACGCCCCGGAGGGTGTAAACCCGCTTTGTGAAGAAATCGCAGCCGACCATTGAGTCCATGTGTGCGTGAACAAAGGTCGTCCAAGGGACGGCGGGCTTCTTGAATGCTTTGTCCGGAGCTGGGTAAATGCCCGAACTCCGCAGGATCTGCTTGACTGTCGTTGTCCCGATACGAATGCCGAGTTTCTTCAGTTCACCGACAATCCTCCGGTACCCCCAGCGAAGATTCTCCTCGGCCATACGCAGAACGAGGTTTACCGTCGCCACCGGAATGCGCGGTCGGCCAGAGGGTTTGAACACGATGCCACGCTTGGATTGTCGGACCCATCGCCGATAGGTTTCTGGTTGAACCACGTGAATGAGTTCGACCACGTCATGGCCGAGAAATGTACCAAGGCGGAGCAGTTCCGCTTTCTCTTTTGGAGTAGGTACAATACGGCTAACGTCGATGCGTGAGCGCAGAATCCGAATTTGCGCTTCCAAGAGTTGAAGCTGCACGTTGTACCGAGGCCGAAACCATTGCAAAGCCATAGCCAAGAGCGGAAAAAAGAGGCGGTCCATACGTTGTCCTTCCGCAGCGCCAATCCAGCCCAAGGGCGCGAAAACACATGGTATACCACGTTGCCTATGGTTTTGCACCCCCAGGCAAGCAGCTTTTCCAGTTGTTGGGACGGGCGAAATGGACCAAGGACATGCAATACAGGGGTTGGTCAACGCAGCGTTCGTATCCATCGACCGCCTTGGGTTTTGCTCGCAAATCTGATCACAGAATTTGAAGAACAAGGCCACCATGATGAACTTATGCGCCGTGACGGAAAATACAAATCCATGTTTTTGGCTCAGGCAGCATACTACAGTCAAGGAATCAACAGCCCCAGGTTACGATTGCCGCAGCGTCGGCCCGGTGACGCGCAGGGAACACCCAACACAAAAAGGAATTCTGACAGGTGACAAGGAAAAAGGTAGTTCTCGGCGTAATGTCGGTCATAGTGCTTGCCGCAGTGGCAGTACTCTTTCTCAGGCACTCCCCGACGCTGCCCGCGCGGAACGGTGCTGCCCCGAGCCATCCGGCGGCTCGCAAGCTTGGTCCGGACGATTCCCCATTCCACATCGTTCCACAGCCGAAAGCACCGGAAACCACAGTCAAAGAGGCGCACGCCCGGGAACAAAAAGAACCTGAAAAACCCGCCTCCGTCTCAGGGCATGTGAGAGACACCTACAGCAATGGCATCCAGGGCGCCAAGATTGAGCTTGCGGTATTTGATGAAGATCGGTCGAGCAAGACAGTCCTTGGGTCGTACACAGCCGTCACCGACGCCGACGGCGCGTACCGTGTTGACGGAATAGTGCACTTTGGCAGGGTACATTTGCGGGCGTCAGCCGAAGGGTATGTGACGTTGGACACGAGTCTGCGCGGGGGAGGACCCGGGATGCCCAATTTGCGACAGGTCAAGAGCGGTTCCGCCTATACCGCAATGGATTTCTCACTCAAGACCGCAAAGAGTTTTATCCGGGGCAAAGTTGTAAACCAGAACCGGGAACCCCTGCCGGACGCGGTCGTGCGCGTGGCGATACAATATGGACTCGAAAACAAGAATCAGGGCGTGTATAGCGCCACCACCGGCGGGGAAGGACGCTTTGACCTGGGATTGCCAAGTGCCAGCGAATGTGTGCTTATCGTTCAAAAGCAGGGCTATGCGGAAGGCAACTTCCCGGGCGTCCTGCCCGGCTCGGACAATCTTGAGCTTGTTCTCTCCTCCGGCGGGACCATCGCCGGGCAGATTACGAGCAAGACAGGTTTCGCTTCTTTCCGCAAGGGGGCTCCCCTGAAAGGGGTGGAGGTTGCGGTGTTGCCTGAGGCACGGAAGGGTGTTGTCGGTAATGAATGGGAAACCGTAGGCCCGGCCAGCGTGTTCACCGATCAAGACGGAAATTACCGCGTTGACAACCTGCCGGAAAAGTTCACATACACGGTCCGCGTGGTTCTGCCGCAGTTGGAAGACACCGTACAGCCTGTGCGCGTCCGGACCCTGGAAGACTCCCAGACGAGCATGCAGCACCGCTGCAACGGCCTGTACACGCTGAACTTTGCCTCGTTCATAACCAGCATTGCCGAGAAGACCGGCGTGCGCGTGTACGCCGGCACGGTGACAACCTGCAATTTGGCGGCAGTTTCTGAGAAACTGCGCCCAGCCGTCGTATATGGACAGGTAAAGGATGCCTCGACGGGTGAGCCCGTCTTTGGACTGCTTGTCTACGCATTCTCGGACGAACTGGCGCAATCGGCAAAGTTGTGGGGGCCCATGATTAGCATGGCGTCGACGGATGCCGAGGGCCGCTACCGGCTTGTCCTCCCTGCTCTGGACAAGCAGACCAGATTCACGATTACGGCTGAGTACTGGACCGTTCAGGGAGCCTTCGACAGCAATGTCGAGAAGAACACTGTGTCTGAAATTGCGCTGGGCCCCGGGGATGAAGAACAGGTGGATTTCACTGCTCCAGGAACCGTGACGCTGCCAGTGCGTTTCGTGTCGGCACAGAGGGGCATGCCTCTCGCCGGGGTCAACCTTGCGCTGGACGGACAGGACACCAGGCTGGTATCCGACTCAGAGGGGCGCGTGGTGGCACGGGGAGTCAGGCCCAACATTCCCTGCACGCCCGGAGCGATGCGAGCGCGTGCGGACGGAACTGGCACCGTACTCTTGGGAACTGGCCCAAGCGTTTCCGGCCATCCTGGCGAGACCCTGCCGGAAGTGGAGATCCAGTGCCAGTGTCCCGGTTCCTTCACCGGGCACATAGTCGTTCCGCAGAACATCACCATTCCGCCTGAGGCGCGCATCGAGTGCCAGATGGAATACATGGGCAACAATGAACCGCTGGTAAGGGACGTGTACCTGATGCCAGACGGCCGGTTTGAGGTGCTGGACGTTTTCGCGGGGCTCTGCAATCTGCACTTCTACATACCCTCGGAGAAACCGGAGGAGCGGTATTGGGGAGATGTGATGAGCGTGGAGATTGGGGAGGACATGGTAACGGACTTGGGTGACCTTCAGCCGCAGCCCCCGATCCTGAGCCGGGCCCAATAGGAATTGTCCCTCCCGAAAACTCATACTTATTGGCTGATAAGGATTTACGAGGGTTTACGCTTTTCGAGGAATCTGCCAAGATCCGCGACAAAATGCCTTGTTGCCCGGATTGCCAAACCTATTTCTGACAGGTTTTAGCTGGCCGCATGTATAACCTCGGCCACGTCATGGTCGAGCAATGCGCCAAGGTGGAGAAGTTCGGCTTTTTCTTGAGGAGTTGGTACAATACGGCTGACATCGATGCGCGAGCGTAGAATCCGAATTTGCGCCTCCAACAATTGAAGATGAGTGTTGTACCGAGGTCTGAACCATTGCAAAGCCATAGCCAAAAGCGGGAAAAAGAGGCGGTCCATACCGTTTCCTTCCACAGCGCCAAGCCAGCCCAAAGGCGCGAAAACACACGGTATACCACGCAACCTATAATTTGGTACCCCCAGACCGACCCTGCGTCCTCGCTCAACCTCGTTATTGGGTTCAAAACCCAAGCGAGATGTGGCAGTTTGTGTGCCGCTTTTTTTGAAGAACATGTGCAACATGGAGCAGCAGGTGCAACAGAGTTGAATAGAGCTAAGTCGTTGGCGCTGCGCTAATTACTTGCTA
>CAIXUF010001375.1 GCA_903922535.1 Candidatus Hydrogenedentota bacterium | reverse complement strand
GCCGCGGGAGACTCCGCTGCCGTCGGCGGCGGAGTGGGTAACTGGGCACCCGGAGTGAAAGCCACGGTTGCCGGCGGCGACAGCAACCAGGCCACGGGCGAATGCGCGGTGGTCAGCGGCGGAGCGGGCAACCTGTCTGGCGCGCCGAAAGCGACCGTTGCCGGTGGCCAGTGGAATGCGGCCACTTTGGACTGGGCCGCAGTGGGCGGCGGGATCAACAATGTGGCCAGCGGTGTCGCGGCCACCGTGCCCGGCGGCAACGGCAACGTCGCCCAGGGGGGCATGAGTCTCGCGGCGGGCACGTTCGCGCACGCGCTGCATGACGGCTCGTTCGTATGGGGCGACGCCACGTATCAGGTCATCGAATCAACGGCGCCCAATCAGTTCATCATTCAGGCCGCGGGCGGCGTAGGCATCAACACCAACGCGCCCGCCACGGCGCTGCACGTGGCCGGCACCGTGACGGCGGATGCGTTCTCGGGACGAGGCGCCATCGTTTGGCACACGGTGAGCGGCACCTCTCAGTTGGCCGTGCCCAACGCGGGCTACGCGGTCAACAATCCGGCGCAGGTCACCGTCACGTTGCCGGCATCTCCGGCGGTTGGAGACGTGGTACGGGTGTCGAGTGTTGGGTATGGGGGGTGGAGACTTAACCAGCGAGTTGGGCAATCCGTCAATGTGAGAAATGTGCCGGGACTCGGGGCCACGTGGACAGCGCGCGACTCATGCCGCAATTGGATATCCGTGGCCTCCTCGGCAGACGGGAACAACTTGGTCGCGGCGGTTAAAGACGGCTGGATCTATCGTTCCAGCAATTCAGGCGTGAGTTGGTCGTACTGCGCATACTCGGGCGACTGGAAAGCGATAGCCTCTTCGGCGGACGGAACCAAACTGATCGCTGTTCAGAACGGGTGGCTCGGCAAACTCTACGTCTCAACTGATTCAGGTAATGTTTGGACGTGTCAGGCCGACTGGGGGTACTACCGCGGCGTGGCCTGCTCGACCGATGGGGTCACAATGGTTGCGGCCGGCCGCGGTGACGGCACCGCAGATCACCACGGTTACACCTGGCTCTCGTACGACTCGGGGACCTCGTGGAATACGTGGAGTCCTCGCGACGACTGGTCATGTGTGGCATGTTCGGCGGACGGAACCAAGTTGGTGGCGGCGGTGTATGACGGCCCGATTTACACAGCGGACAATGGTTGGACGTGGCAACCCCACGGGTCTAATCTATGCGGTGTGGCCGTAGCTTCTTCGGCGGACGGGACCAGACTGGTGGCCGCCGATTACAACCATCAATCGGGTGGTTTCCTTTACACGTCTGCCGATTCGGGCTTGACCTGGACCCAACGCGGGATTGCAGGGTCGTGGGTTTCCGTGGCGTCATCCGCTGATGGAACGAAGTTGGCCGCAGTGTCCCCTTGGGGCCCGGTCTACACTTCCACCGACGCAGGAGTCCATTGGGTGCCCTGCGAAAGTGCGAGAGTGTGGAGTTGCGTCGCCTCATCCGCTGATGGAGACAAACTGGTTGCCGTCGCCAGTTCTGACTGTATCTACACGGGGTTCATGCAACACACAGCGCCAGGACCGACTGGCTACTTGAGCGGCACCGCTGCCGTCGAGTTGCTCTACTCGGGCCGAGACGGAGTCTGGCGCATTCTGAGCCATGAAGGCATGATCGAGGCGCACTGAAAGGATGCGTGCCATGAGAAAGTCAACAATCGGATACGCTTGGCTTCTGGCCGCGTGCTTCGCCGGTTCGCCGGCCGCCGCCGACCTCGCCATCGACTGGCACACCGTAGACGGTGGCGGCGGCACGAGCAGCGGCGGCTCTTTCACTTTGTCGGGAACCGTCGGCCAGCCGGACGCCGGTACGATGAGCGGGGGAACGTTCACGTTACACGGCGGTTTCTGGGGAGCGGTCGCCGCCGTCCAAACGCCGGGCGCGCCGCTGCTGACGGTCTCGCTGGGTCCCACGAACACCGTTCAGGTTGCATGGATCGACGCCGGTTCCGACTGGCGGCTGCAGTGGACCGCGAGTCTGTCAACCAAACCCGTCGTGTGGACGGACTCCGCAGCACCCTGCACGACAAACGCGGCTACGATCATGTACAGCGAGGTGAGGGTTTTCAGCGCCCGATTCTACCGGCTGCACAAGCCATAGGCAGTCTGCGGACACCGGGCTTTGCCCGGTTCCTGCGGTTACGCGTGTTCAAGCCTCGATTTGAAAAGGAACAAAGCCATGAAAAACAGTGTTGTGATGATACTCGCCGCGTCTTTGCTGGCCGTGACCGTCGCCGCAGCCTCTCCGCTAGGCACGGCTTTTACGTATCAGGGTCGGCTGACCGATGACGGCACCCCCGCCAACGGCAGTTACGACTTCTGGTT
>CAIXUF010001374.1 GCA_903922535.1 Candidatus Hydrogenedentota bacterium | reverse complement strand
GCCGTGGTACCGAGCAGGTATGCCCGGTGGTGTGAGAGGGGGAGAGGGGCAACCCCTCCCCCTACTCGATTGAGGGAATGGGGAGGGGGCGTGTCCGAGGGCACGGACGGTATGGACGACAAGGACGTTATGGAGACAGCGCCGGGACAAGCCGGCAAGATGCAAGGAGTGCAAGTCTCTTGCAGTGACAGGGATATGTGCATGACTCACCGCCCCCTACCTCTGGCTCAATGTCATGGAAGCGCCCAAGGTCTACCCCAAGGTCATCGAAAAGCACCTTTGGGCCGAACTGCCCTTCATGGCCACCGAGAACATCATCATGGCCGGCGTGCGCCGCGGCGGCGACCGCCAGGCGCTGCACGAGGCCATCCGCACCCATTCGCATGCGGCCGCCGCGCAGGTGAAGGAGGAGGGCGGTGACAACGACCTGCTGGACCGGCTCGCCAAAGACCCCGAGATAGGCATGACCCGCGCCGAGATCGACGAAGTGCTCGACCTGCGCGAGTTTGTCGGCCGCGCGCCCGAACAGGTTGTCGAGTTCATCGAAGCCGAGGTGGACCCCGTCATCGGGCGGCATCGTGGTCGACTTGGCGGCATCGCCTCCGACGTGCGGGTCTGACGGGCACTCCCAGTCCGGCGGCTACTTGACCGGCGTGAAATTCGCCCGCACGGCCGCATGGAGCCGCGGCGCCAGTTCCTTGCGATCGTCCCCGCGCAGGGGCTCGTCGCCAAAGCGCACCCGCGCAATGAGGCCCCGCTGGCGCAGCAGCCGCTGGAGGTGGTAGGGGAAGCTCTCGGGCCGCCACCAGACGGCGACTTCGCTGGCGGGCAGGTCTCCGGGAAGCGTTTCGTATCCCAGTGTCGCGTAGTGCACCGGCAGTTTGGCCGCCACGGCCGGTTCGATGAGGGCCGACTTGAAGGGTTCCACATCCTTGCCCGGCGAGATGCGGCTTTCGGCGAAGACCCCCACCGCGTCGCCCATCTCGATGGCGTGGCTGATGAGCCGGTTCACGCGGACCGTGTCGCGGCGGCTCTCGCGGTCGATGAAGATGACGTACATCGACTTGGAAAGGAAACCGATGACCGGCCAGTGCTCCACGTCGCCGCGGGCCACGTAGATGCAGCCCGTCTGATGCGTGAGCACGAGCATGTCGAGGTAGCTGAGATGGTTTGCCACGAGGAAGAACGGCGGCTTGGGCACGGGACCTTCCGCAATGACGCGGATGCCGGCGATGCGGGCAAAGCAGCGGTTCCACGTTTGCAGCAGGACGCGGCGCAAAACCCGGTCGGCGCGCTCGGAAAAGAAACTTGTCGGCCAGACAAAAAAGCGCAGCAAGACGAGCCCGATGCTCATCAGGATAATCAGATTTAGTCGTAACAGCATTCGCGTGAACTGCATGAAGTTGACTCCCAGTGACCGCCCTACTGTAGCACAGCCGCCGCTCCAAAAGTGAAATTCTGGTTTCTGCCCCGGGACAAAGAACAGGCCGCCGGGATGGGGACTCAAGCCATGCCGGCGGCCGTTTGAGGAACAATGCCTGCGCGCATACGCGCGCCCGCGGACCCAAAGCGCTTAGAGGGAGGTCACAATGCCGATCATCTGGGCCATGGCAGCATTGGTCGGCAGGTCGCCGTTCCGGTCATACCTCTTGAATTCCACGTGACCGTCCATATAGAGCACGTTGGAGCCACCCGGAATGTGGTTGTAGTTTTCCACTTTCGTCGCGATCTGGTCGAACATCACCAGCGTGGAACTCTGGGCGATGTTTGCCGAGCCGGGGTTGTTGATGTCCGTGATCAGGAACCGCTCGATGCCCTCCTTCAGGCGGTAAATCCTGGTGCCGCCGCCGTTGCCCAAACCCTGGGTCGCATAGGCGCCGCCATCCAGCGAGGTGATGTCCACGTCCTTGTCCGCCGGCGGGAACAGGCCCGTCTTCTGCGTCGTCGCGTAGGCCATCGTGGCGGGCATGTCGCTCAACACGAGGTGGTCCATCACCAGGCCAAACTGCGTCAGCGCCGGGGCCTGCTGGTCAATGCCGGTGGTGTTTGCGCCCAGTTGGCTCATCAGGGGCCAAAACCCGAAACTGCTGACAGGCTGTGTCGCCTTGCCGTTGTCAAGCATCCAGCCCAGATACCCGTAGCTCTCATCAATGCCCCGGGCGCAGGTTCCGCCCTCGTTGGCGGCATAGCCAAAGCACCATGTGCCGTTGTGTTTGCCCTTTGCGATGGCCTCGGTGAGTCCCGCCTTGGACGGGCAGAAGGCTATCATGGGGTCGGTCAGGTATTCCGGGTAGAGGGTGAAGGTGTTTGGCCCGGCATCAATGCAGAACCGGTACGCGCCGTTGTCATCCCAGGGAGCTTTCTGATAGACACCCACCTGAAGCGGCGGAAAAGCGCCGTTGGCCTCGTTCGAGTACATTTTCAGCACCAGGCCCCACTGCTTCAGGTTGTTCTGGCACGACGCGCGCCGGGCCGCTTCGCGGGCGCGGGCTAGGGCCGGCAGGAGTATTGCCGCCAAAATGCCGATGATCGCTATGACGACTAGCAGTTCAATCAGCGTGAAACCACGTCTCTTTGTGGAATTCATGGTCCAATCCTTTCTAACCCTATGGGAACCACTGACGGCCAACTGAGCCGGAAACGGTTGCGCCACCCAGGGTGAGTATGGCGCATATTTCAAACGTAATATTCCGTAGATTCATAATCGTATCGAACCAGTCAATCACCATCATGGAAACGCTTGCTGCTTTCACGCAGGCCTTCGGTCCAATTCGAGCTTTTCGAGTTTCCATCATAAGAAACGTGAGCCTTAAAGAGATCTATTCCTGACAGGGACAAGGAAGACACTTTCGATGCCTGTGATCGCCGCACCTGGCGTGACACAGCCGCAGTGCGCGCCTTGACGCGCCATGACGCTGCCGTTAAACTGCCAGCATGGATTGGGACTTGGGGTTCCGCCCGGGAGCACCGGTATCCTTGCCGGCAGTGTCCTGCGCGTATCCCCGGAAAGGTGTTCAGATGAGAATGCTACGACGTTCCGTGCTGCTGTTGGCATGTCTGCCCGTACTTGCCATTTCCCCGACGGCGCTCGCCGGGGAATCCCCCAACCGGCGGTTGCTCGTCAACAACGACGGCACCAACCTGTTCTGGCGCGACGACCTCACGCTGGATATGGTGAAGCGTCGCGCGGCCGAATGCCCCGACGCGGTGACCACCTATCTGCTCTGTCCGAACAGCATCCAGAAGATGATGTATCCAAGTGACTTGGAGGAAATGTCGCAGCGCGGGGCGCTGCCCGATCTGGTGAAGGCGGGGGAAGATCCCTTTGGCCTCTTCCTCACCGAACTGAAGATCCGCAAGATGGAGGTCTTCATCACCTACCGCATGAACGAGGTGGACAACGTCGACAAGAAGGACCCGGACCTGTCCCAGTTCTGGCGCGACCATACGGAATGGCGCGTCGAGCCCGGCGCGCCGCTGGACAACGGGATGGCGCAGTGCCTCGACTACTCGCACAATGAGGTGCAGGACCGCGCCGTGGCGCAGATCTGCGAACTGCTCGAAAAATACCGGCCCGACGGCATCGAACTGGACTGGATGCGCTTCCCCCGCCATATGTCGGGCGATGCGGAAAAAGTTTGGACCAACCGGGGCATGCTCAGCGATGTGGTCGCCGCGATAAAGCTCAAGGCCGATGAATTGTCTGAACGCCTGGGCCGACCCGTGCGCGTGGCCGTGCGCATCCCCTCCAGTCTGGCCGGTTGCCGCGCGCTCGGCGTGGACCTCGCCGACTGGACCCAGCGCAAGCTGGTCGATTTCGTCACCGCCGCGCCCTTCCTCGCCTCCGACTTCTCCATGCCTATAGAAGAAATGCGCGCCGCCATGGGCGATGCGAAGGTGCCCATCTACGGCTGCATTGAGTTCGGCTATTCGGGAAAACCGCACACCGAAGCCACGTTGCACGCCGCCGCGCTCGGCCTCTACGATTCGGGTGCCGACGGCATCTACCTGTTCAATTTCCCCTGCTGGCGCGAAACGCAGGAAGCACCGCCCTGGTCCTGGGCGCCCCAACTCAAAGACCCCGCCTTGCTGACCTGCAACGCGCTCGAATTCCCGCTCATCAACGGCACCAACCGCGTGCCCAACATCGACCTGCCCGCGCCGCTGCCCATCACGCTCCAACCGGGCGAAAGCAAGACACTGCCGCTGACGCTGCCCAAGGCCGCCGTCTCAGGTCTTGAAAAGGTGATGACTGCAAAGCTTGTTTTCGAGCCCGCCAACGGCATCAAGGCAAAACTCAATGGCGAGGTTCCTTCCGCCGCCGCCGTGCATTCCTGCGAGAACACGCTCGAACTGCACAACACCGGCAGCGGTCCCGTTACAGTTACCGAGGCGCGGTTGGCGCTTGAACTGCCTGCCGCCCCGCCCACGGTGTTTCCAGACCTGCCGGAAGAGCAGTGCATCCATGTCTCGCCCGAAGGTTCAGACAGGAATCCGGGAACAAGGGAAAAGCCGGTGGCGACCCTCAAGGGGGCGGACGACCTCTGCAACAAGAATGGACCAGACAAGAAGGGGGATGTTTGCATATGGATGCATGCGGGCACCTATTGGCTCGATTATATTCCAGGCATGTGGCAGTTTGCAGGGAACAACAGGGCATCCCATTTCTATGTCCGCGCATGGCCCGGTGACAAGGTGACCATCAGCAATGGTCACACGGTACAGGGATGGCAGCCCGACCAGAATGGACGATGGCGCGCGAGACTGGCCAAAGGCGATTGCCAGGGGCAGTATTGCCAGTTGTTCGTCAATGGCAAACGTGCGCAGCGGGCCCGCGGCCCGTTTCCAGAAGGCGCTGAACTGTGGGGCGACAGGGACCACATGGACGGGGTGGCCGGGTACAGACTGCCGGATGAAACCATGGCCTCCTGGGGAAACCCCGACGCCATCACCTTTGGTTACTTCAACTCGTGGGGACACATGACCTGCGGAGTAAGCCGGTTCGAGAAAGACGGTGACGGACATCTTCTTGCCGTCATGCACCAGCCAACGTTTTACATCGGTCTGCACAAGGAGGGGGTGCGTATCGATCTTCCCGCATACATGGAAAACGCGCTCGAACTGCTGGACGAACCGGGTGAATGGTACTTTGACGAGAAAGAGAGAATTCTCCATTACATGCCTCGTGAAGGTGAAGACATGACCACGGCCCAAACGGTTGTTCCGGGTGAAGGAATCGGTTTCATGCTCCCGCGCGGGCTGTGGTTCGAGGGAATCACCTTTGCCGATATGACCCATCAGTCCGAAGACAACAACCACATGGATGTTCAGGCCAATTTCACTTTTGATCCAACCCGGGTATTCGAACGGGATGGTGCAATCGTGACTCCCCACAATGAGTACCTGCGCAGCCACGGAGCCTTCGTGCTGGCATATGCGGAGGACTGCCGGCTTGTTCGCTGCACGCTTACACGGTTTCACGGTGCCGGCTTGGACATTCACACAGGTTGCCGGGGGACTGTGGTGGAAGGGTGCACCTTCGAGGATATTGGCGGGTCGGCCATCCAAATCGGCGATGTGACAGCGCGGGATCATCATCCCACCGACCCCAAAGAGATTGTGCGCGACAACGTCGTCGCCAACTGCACCATCCGCAACTGCGGCGTCGAGTTCGAGGACAGTGTGGGCATCTTCGTGGGCTACGCGAACGGCACGGTGATTTCGCACAACGAGATCTATGACCTGCCCTATTCGGGCATGTCGGTGGGCTGGGGCTGGGGGGAGGAGGACGTGGACGGCGGCGCCTATCCGATTCCGTACACCTATGCAACGCCGACGCCCTGCGGCGCGAACCGCATCGAGTACAACCACATCCATAACGTGATGCAGAAGCGCTACGACGGCGGGGCCGTCTACATGCTGGGCAACCAGCCGGGCACGGTTATCCGCGGCAATCACCTCCACGACAACGGTCCCGGCAACCCCGGCGGCATCTACCTCGACGAGGGCAGCGGTTACATCGAAATCACGGGCAACGTCGTGCACGACTGCGCGAATCCGATGAACTACAACAACGCCGCGCAGGACCGCAGGGCCACCTGTTTCGAGCATGACAACGCCTTCGGCCCCACACCCGGCGACAAGGATTTCCCGGAGGACACTGCCAAGCACGCGGGACCGGAGAAGCGTTGAACACATTTGAACATGGATATACAGGATGCACAGGATTAAGCTGGAGAGGTCTTCTAGTCTTATCCTGTTCATCCATGTCAAGAACGCTCTTCATAGTCCATGGCCAAGAACGACAGCCGCGGGCGGCTGTCCGCACTTTCCAGACCCTTGCGCCCTTTGATTTGTGGCAAGAACGGAGTGGCATTCATGCGTATCAACATCATCGTCTGTGTCGTCCTGCTGGCGGTCTTGCTGGGTTGCTTTGGCGCACCCGCGGCTGAAAGACCCGCCGACATGAAGCAGGTCAGGGTCTATTTCGAAAAAGGGCGTTTCGCCGCGTGGCCTGCCAACTGGGGCATATGGACTTGGGGCAATGAAATCCTGGTGGGGTTCAGCCGCGGGTTCTACAAGGACCTCGGTCCCAAGCTGCACAACATTGACCGCGAAAAGCCGGAGGAGCACCTGCTCGCGCGCAGCCTCGACGGCGGCGAGACGTGGACCGTTGAGAACCCGGCCGAAAAGGGCTACCTGATTCCGCAGGGCAAGGCCGCGCTGCACGGCACCGAACTGCCCGGGGTGCCCATCCCGCCGCTGATGGACTGCCCCGGCGGCATCAATTTCACGCACCCCGATTTCTGCATGACGCTGCGCATGTCCAACATCCAGGGCGGCGTGTCGCGCTTCTTCTACTCCTATGACCGGGGCCACAACTGGGAGGGGCCGTTCCGCCTGCCCAGCTTCGTTCCCCATGGCACCGCGGCGCGCACCTGTTATCTGGTCGACGGCGAGCATGAATGCACGCTGCTGCTCACCGCGTCGAAGCGCAACGGCGAGGAGGGGCGCCCCATCTGCGTGCGCACCCGCGACGGCGGCAAGACTTGGGACTTCCTCTCCTTCATCGGCGACGAGCCCAAGGGTTACGCCATCATGCCGTCCGCCGTCCGGCTCTCGCCCACGGAGATTTATACGGTTGTCCGCCGCCGCGACTTCAACCAGGCGTGGCTTTCCGCCTATGCCTCCCATGACAACGGCCTTACCTGGGAGCAATACGAGAACCCGGTCAACGACACCGGAGAGGGTGGCAATCCGCCCAGTCTCGTCCGCCTGAAAGACGGACGAATCAGCCTGGTCTATGGCGTGCGCCGGGCACCCTTCCGCATCTGCGCCAAACTGAGCGCCGATGGCGGCAGGACCTGGGGCAATGAAATCATCCTGCGCGATGACGGCGGTGGCCGTGACCTCGGCTATCCGGCCGGGGTGCTGCGGCCCGATGGCAAGGTGGTTTCTGTCTATTATTTCTGGGACAAGGTCACCGGCCCCGAACGCTATCTTGAGGCCACCGTATGGGACCCGGCCAGCGTGAAATAGTTCTGGATGGACGATATGGACTGTATGGACGTGATGGACTGTATGGTGGTTTTGTACAAAGCAGGCTGGTACCGTTCCAAGTTCGGCCCCTCTTTGTATTTCCCCGTTGCAGTGACTCCCGTTCATTGCGCAGAATAGCAAGCATCGGAGTTTTGCCATGAGCATGTCGCGCCGCGATTTTCTGGCCCGTTCCGCGCTGGGGGCCGGTGTCGCCGCGCTGGGCGGCTGTGCCACGGGCCGGTCTGCAAAGACTGGGGGCTCGGCAGCAAGGCCGAACTTCGTCATCTTTCTGACCGACGACCAGGGCTATGGCGATCTCGGCTGCATGGGCGCGAAGGACCTGCAAACGCCGCACTTGGACGCGCTCGCGGCCGACGGCGTCCGGTTCACGAACTGGTATTCCAACGCGCCGGTCTGTTCGCCGTCGCGCGCGGCGCTGCTCACGGGCCGCTATCCCTGCCATGCCGGTGTGCGCCAGATTCTCGGCGGCGACCGCACCACGCCGGGCCTGCCGCTCGACACGCCGACGCTGGCCGAGGCGCTCAAGCCGCTGGGCTACCGCACGGGCCTCTTCGGCAAGTGGCACCTGGGCGCGGCGCCGGAATACCGGCCCGACCGGCGCGGCTTCGACGAGTCCTTCAATTTCCTCGCGGGCTGCATCGACTACTACTCGCACATCTTCTACTGGGGCATGAACGACAAGCATGATCCCGTGCACGACCTCTGGCACAATGGAAAGGAGGTCTGGGAGAACGGCAAGTACTTCACCGAACTCATTGCAGACCATGCCACCGAATTCGTGCGCCAATCCAGCCGCGGCACCGCGCCCTTCTTCATGTATGTCGCGTTCAACGCGCCCCACTACCCCCTGCACGCGCCCAAGGCGCACATGGACCGCTTCGCCCACCTGGCTCCGGAGCGGCAGGTCATGGCCGCCATGCTGGCCGCCGTGGACGACGGCGTAGGCCGGGTGGTGGACGAACTCAAGCGGCAGGGCGTGTACGACAACACCTGCATCCTCTTCATGAGCGACAACGGCCCGTCGCGCGAGACACGCAACTGGCTCGACGGCGCGCGAGACCCCTTCCCCGGCGGATCGTCCGGCGGGCTCAAGGGCAACAAGTTCAGCCTTTACGAGGGCGGCATTCGCGTGCCCGGCCTGCTATCTTGGCCAAATCGCATCAAGGCGGGGCAAATCATCGATCAGCCCGCCATCGCCATGGACGCGTTCCCCATGTTCCTGCGCGCCGCAGGCGGCGATCCCGACCGTTATGATCTCGACGGCACGGACCTCATGCCCGCAGTGGCGGGCGGCGCTGCATGGCCGCAACGGCCGCTCTTCTGGGAATACGGCGAACAGACGGCCGTGCGCGAGGGCAACTGGAAGCTGGTGTTGAACGGCCGCATCCTCAATGCGTCCGATCAGGCCGATGCCGTGCACCTCTCCGATCTCGCCGCCGACCCCGGCGAGACGCGCAATCTGGCCGCCGCACAGCCCGAAGTGGCTGTCCGCCTGCGCCAGGCCGCCGAGGCGTGGCGTCTGAAAATGAAGATATAGTCCGCCCTTCACTTTACCCGCCCCGTCGGCATGGGCTAGAATCGCCCCGCCTGCCCGTGAAGGGCGGCCCAGAACCGCCAAGAAAGGCCGCGCATGGACAAGGAATACTACAGCAATCTTCTCAAGAAGTTTTTCGACGTGCGGGTGATGGCCATCGGCGACATCTACCTCGACGAGAATGTCTTTGGTTCGGTGACCGAAGTGAGTTTGGAGGCGCCAATACCCATCTTCGAGGTGCTGGAACGCCGCCACAACCCCGGCGCGGCCGGCAATGCGGCCTGCAACACCGCCTCGCTCGGCGGAAAAGTGACCATGGTCGGCGTCGTCGGCGACGACCCGAACGCCGGCATCGTCAAGCACGAGTTCGCGGTGCGCAACGTGGACACCTCGGGCATCGTGAGCGATCCGGCGCGGGCGACGAACACCTACGGCAAGCTCAAGGCGGGCGGCCACAACATTCCCCTCCAGGAGGTGCTGCGCACCGATACGCCCAAGCCAAAGATGATCTCGGGCGGGACGGAGGAAAAGGTCATCGCCAAGATCCGCGAGATTGCGCCGAACGTTGACGCAATTCTCATCGGTGACCAGGTGTCGGCCACGATTTCCGACCGCGTCTATGAAGCCATTCTCGACTGCGCGAAGCAGTACAAGCTGGTGACCGTGGCCGATTCGCGCGCCCGCGCAGGCTACTTCCGCGACGTGGACGTCATCAAGCCGAATGACAAGGAGGCGGGTCTGGCGGCGGGCATCGACGTGGCCGATGACGACACGCTGATTGAGGCGGGCACGTTCCTGCTTACCCGCGCGAAGAACGCCCTGGTCACGCTTGGGCCGAAGGGCATCACCGTGTTTGCCGCCGACGGCACCATCGAGAACGTGCCTATCCGTCCGGTCAAGGCCATCGACGTGACCGGTGCGGGCGACACCGTGGCCGCGGCCATCGTGCTCACGCTGGCCGCCGGCGGCACGCTGAAAGACGCGGCCCTGCTGGGCAACCTGGCGGCGGGCATCGCCGTGCAGCAGGAGGGCGTGGTCACCGTGTCCAACGCCGAGGTGGGCGAAGCCATCCTCGGGCCGCAGGGCCCGGACAAGCTCAAGTCGGTGGACCAGTTGAAAACCATCGTCGAGAAGCTGCGCCGCGACGGCAAGCACGTCGTGTGGACCAACGGCTGCTTCGACATCCTCCACGTCGGCCACATCACCTACCTGCTGCGCGCGCGCAAACAGGGCGACGTCATGATCGTCG
>CAIXUF010001373.1 GCA_903922535.1 Candidatus Hydrogenedentota bacterium | reverse complement strand
GTCGCCGGTGATGATCTCGCAAATACCCTCCATTCGGGACTTTGCCAAAGCCCCCTTCATACTGGGCACCATCTTCTTTTGCGGTTATCTGCTGGCGCACAGGGTGTCGCGGCGGCGCTATTTCCTTCTTGCCCTTGCAATGGGTTTGACCGTCGGCGCCGGTTTCGGATTCAGGCAGGACGCGATCATCTGCATTCCTCCCGCCATCCTCTTTCTCGTGTTCTTTGCGAAAGGGAAAGTGTCCCTGTCCCCGCTCACGCGGGGCGTTGCCGTCCTGCTCTTCATCGCCGGTTTCCTGCCCCCGGCGACACCCCCGCTCGCCATGACGGCAACCTCGGGCGGCAACAACTCCTTCTACCTGACACAGGGGTTCTCGTGGCCCTGCCTCCGTGATCTGGATATGGAACCGGCTTCCTATACGCCGCTGCACACAAACGCCGACTACATTGTCCACGCCTACATTTACAATTTCGCCGAGACCTATTTCGATTACCCCCAACACATGCGCGGCCTGCAGGTTGTCGAACAGGCAAATGCGATCGCAACGGCACAGGCGGCCCCGCTCTCCCCCGAGTTGGCGCTGGCCGGAACCGACTGGACGGAAAAAATCGCCGTTTGGGACAAGAACGCCGAGCTGGCCGCGCGCCGCTACGTCCTTGAGCTGGGCAAGACGTTCCCGGCGGACTGCATCACCCGATGGTACGCCGCTGCCCTGCGCATCGTGCGCGGGTTGCCGCCCACTGGCTTTATTAGCTCCCTCCCCATGGATGCGGCCCGCAGGATGGAGGAGCCTTTGGCGCGCCATTTGTCACAATACGGACTGCTGTACGCCGTCCTGGTCTTCCTCGCCATTGGTGCGCACAGTTTCTGGGTGGCCGCCGGCGCGCTCTTTATCGTGGTCTACTTCTGCGGCTACACAAGTCTCGAATTTCAGTGCCGGCACGCGTTTCACCTGAACTTCGTGGGCTTTTGGATGTTGGCGTTTGTCCTGAACCTGATATGGCAGGCGCTAAAAGGCATCTTGGGTTTCCAATCGTCCCTCCATCCCTCGTGGAGGGGCCTCGCCCGCCTTGGCATCTTTGGGGCGTTCGCCCTAGGGGCGCTTTGCGGCCCCCTTTATGCCGCCCGACTCTGGCAGGAAAGAACTGTTTCCGGTCTCGTGGAAAGGTACATGCGGGCGGACTTGGAACCGCTGCCGGTGATCCAGCAGCCCGGGACAAACGGGACCACGCTAAACTGCCCGACACGGTTGCCCGCATTCGCGCTGGCCCCGAAAACGGGGCTCTTGAACGCGCTGGCGTTCGCGGGGCTGCCCGTAAAGCGCGTTCCGGACGTGCTCGTGGAATACCTCGTGGCGGAAATTGAGACGGTGCCGCCAGGACCGTCTGTAATTGCCGAATACCAGGACGCCGGCGCGTGCCTCGGCTTCTATGACACGACTGCCCTGCCCGGTGAAACCACATCCCGGACATACCGGTATTTCTTCCCCGTATTCCATTTTACGGACAACTTCGCGCGCCCGTACGACGCCCCAACAAGCGCGTTCAAAGGTTTCAGTGTGGCCAACGGCACACTCAAGGCCCTCTATCGTGTGAAAAACCGGGGGGACTTTCCGCTGCTGATGAACGTGTGGTTCCCATCCGACCCTGCCCGGTTTAAGACGTGCTATCGGCTCAAACCTCCTGTGGCACCCTGAACAACGGACAAGAGAGGGAAAAGTCTTCTTGAGACACTTTGCCGGGAAACGACAACAGATGCGTCCGCACAACATGACGGCCATGCCGTTGGCTGTCTTGCTGTGGCTTGCCTGTTTCTTGCCCTTGGCGCCCGCCCAAACCCAATCCCCCACCCTGCCGCCGCCCGCGGAACAGGCGTCCCCAACTGGATCGTCTGCCACAACACCCACGGCGTCCACGCCCGCCACGCAACCGGTTCTTGCCCTGATGCCGGATTCGGCCATGGTGGGGCTGGCCCTGCCGCCTGTCAGCGGCCTTTACAAAACAATTCAGCTTTTGGCGGGCCGTTATTTCAGCGCTTTGGCCGCGGAAATCTTTTCTCAGGCATGCATGGAGGAATGGGCGAACGCCGCCGGCACACCCGGCGCAGAAACGCCCGGTGACATCCTTCGCGCCTTTGGTGTTGATCCGGACGCGCCGGCCGGTCTCTTTCTGGATTACACCCCGGCTTCCGAGAACGCCCGAAAAGCGCTTGAAAACCTGAGGTCCGGAATGGTGTGGAAAGAGAAAAACCATCCGGTTTGCCCAAACGGAGACGGCGGCTGGTTTGCGCCGGACGTCGCCAATTTTGTCGTCGTGGTGGGTGTTTCCGACCCCGCACTTGCGGAAACCAGCGCCAAACTTGTCATCACCGCCGCCATCGGAACCTCGTCCTGCAAGAACATCGCCTGGGCGGACGGGACGATCTGCGACTATGGCCCGCTGGCATATTGCCTGGTTGACGGGAAACTCTTTCTCGCAGATGACATCCCCATGCTCCGCGAATCGCTTGCGCGGCTTAAAGACCCGGACCCGGCGCGGGATGAGGCCCTTGGAGGACCGGCCGCGCAGCCGGATGCGTTCGTTCTGTACACGCGCATCGGCAAACTGGCGGCGATCAAACCGGACATCCTTCCGTGGCTTGAGTCTGCGTTTCCCAAAGAAATCATCGACCCCGCAGTACTCGGCAAGGCCCTTCGGTATCCCGAGGGCCTCTTTCTCGGTGAAGGCCCTGTCGTGACAACCCTGACCATCGGCGGGGACAAGGTTGAACTGCTTTCCCGACTGCCGCTTTCAGGGCGTGCCAACTACCTGAAATGCATGGGGACGCCGCCCCCGCTGCATTTGGCCCGTCTGCTGCCGGAAGACACCAGGGTCTTCTGCGCCTTTCATCTGACCCCGGAGGTGAAAAACCTGATCGCAAACCGGGTGCTGGTGTTGTTTGCGACCTTTGACCCGTCCCGGTACAAGACGGCCATGGACATGCTCGACATGTTGAAAGACGAGATTGTGCTGGGAGTTCTGCCGGCACAGCGGGGGACACAGGACCTTGTTCTTCTGGCAGAGTTGGCAAAACCCGATGCGGCAAGGGCGCTGCTGCGCTCGGTTCCGGAAGTTTCCCTGGAGGAGGGGGCGCCCGCCTCCATGAATGCGCGCATTGAAGACAACTGCCTTGTCATCAGCACAACGAGTCAAACAGCGTCCGCTTTTGCGGACGCTGTGGCACAGAAGAAGAACACACGCCTTCTCGAAGTGCAGGACCCGCCTGTCGATTCCGTGGCCCCCACATACGGCCTGATGCTGATTAGAATGGACTCCCTTCCGCCATCCCCGTCTTCAAAGTCATTGATTGCCGGTCTCCCCGAGCGCTTCGGGCGTGACCTGGGAATCAACATCCTGTCCGCATTGCAGGGTGTTCAGGACCAATTATCGGCTGTTTTTCGCGAGTGCCGCGCGGGAAAGCTGCTCAACGGCGACAGCCAGGAACTCTTTGTCCGCCTGTATTTCAAATGACGGCGTTTCCACGGCGCGGCGGAGTTCAGATGAAATTCATGTGTTGGGGCGGGTTTCGCAGGTCCCACAAGTAGCCGTTGACCGCGTCCATTCGGCAGTTGATGCGGCACTGGTGGGCGTCCATCTCGTTCAGAACCCACTCCATCACCGCTTTCCTGCGCTCCCCAAGCCAGATTTCCCCAAACGTGTTCTCATAAAGGTTGCCCAGACGGAACCGTTCGTCGCCGATATAGTTGCAGCACGCCCACAGCGTCGCCCCGGCGTCAATATAAGTCCAGAATGCCATGGCCTGGCAGCGGTCATACGCGCGTTCCGCCGCATCCCAGTTCTGCATCGCGCGGACCCGGAACACAACGTTGAACTCCGGCGTGTTGAACTGCTGGAGTTCCTCCGCGAGGCGCAAGTCTTCCTCATAGTTCACCCGCTCGTATTCGTGCGTTATGCCCAGCGGATGCTGTGAATACGGCTTGATGACCAGATAGTCGGCGCCGGCGTCGCGCGCAATCCGGGCAAGGGTCGCGGTTTCATGCCGGTTCTCAGGCAGCAGGAGCATCTGGACGCCCAGCGCGCACCGCCATCCATGCGCCCTGCGCAGCCCCGCCGCCGCCCGCAGGTTGTCGACAACACTCTCAAAGTCCTCCGGCCGCGTGTCGTGCAGATGCGCATAGACGTCCCGGGATCCGGCGTCCAGGCTGATGCGAATCCATTCCGCGTGGGGAAGGATGCGCTCCGCCTTGTCCGGCGTCAACAGCACGCCGTTCGTGTTCACGGCCTGGTCGATCCCGCACGCTTTCCCCACCTGAACCATGTCCGCGAGATTCTTGTGGAGCAGCGGTTCGCCCTCGCCGGCGTGCATGATGCTCTTGACGCCCAGCCGCCCCATCTCCTCCAAACGTTCGCGGAACACGCCCCAGTCAAGCATCCGCGGCTGGTAACCCACAAAATCCTTGCCGCAGAAGCGGCACCGGTGGTTGCAGGCGCCCGACGGGCTCGTTTCTATGTAGATGGGGGGGACGTTTTCCCCCTGCAGCCATTGACCCACGCGCGGCACGTGATACAGCAGTTTGTGGCCGTCAATGCGGAACTTGTCCATGGGAAACTCCCGGTAAGCGCCTGCCCTATTTCATCAGGGAGGACACACTGCGGAAAAAGGAAACCGGATCGAGATAACTCTTGTTGCCCATGACGCCGCAGGCGGCCGCGCCCGCCACATTGCCGATGAAGCCCAGGATTTCCGGGGGTGCGCCCAGCGCCGCGCACGGCGCCGTCAGCGCAAGGCACGCATCGCCCGCGCCGATGCGGTCCACCACTTTCCGCGAGAACACCGGCGTGAGGCAACTGCCCGCCGCCGGATCGTAGCCGACCGTCCCGTTCTGCCCCTGCGTCAGCAAGAACGCGCGGCATCCCAGTTGCGCGGCAAGCTCCTGGGCAATGTTGCGGATGTCCACCTGTTTCTTCTTCATTTCCAGGCGGGCTTCCGGCTCGTCGATGACGACAAAATCCGCACGGGGCCAGCGCGAAACCAGATTGAAGCCGTAGTTGCCCGGATTGACCTGAACGTTCAGCGCAAGAAACGGCGCCTTTTCGCAAAGCAGCGCAATCGACTTCTCGGTGAGCAGTCCATGCCCGTAGTCCGCCACAATGACGACGTCGTGCTGCGGCGCAAGTTCTTCGATCATGCCCATGAATTCCCGCTCATCCGAGGGCACAAGCGGATCGTCGTTCATGACGTCGATCTCGATGAGCTTGATGCTCATGTACTCCTCCAAATAGCGGCGCTTGAGGATGGTGGGGGAGTCCTTCTTGCGCACAAAATGCAGGGCGACGTTCGGCGCCAGGTGTTCGCGGACGAAAGACTCCTCCTCGCCCTGGGCCCCCAGCGCCGTAAGGCAGGTCAATTGATCGCAGAATCCCCCCAGGTGGTTGCTGATGGCCTGTATCCCGCCAAGGTAGCGCTCCGCGTACAGAAACTTTGCCGCAAGGACCGGATCCTTGTTGGCCTTGTTCATCACATAACAGAAACGGTACTCGTCGATAATCGTCTCGCCGATCGTCAGAATCTTGAGGCCCCGGATGCGCCGGACATAGTCCAGCACCTGGTCTTCGGAATGGCGCTCCCGGAATTCTCCCAGATACGAGCGAACCCCGGGAGACAGCACGTCCGTGTACCGGTTGACTATCTCTGAGGCGCTGAACGTGTCTTCGTCGGTCAGGTGAAGAACCCCCCCGACCGACCGGACGGCGGCCTCCTCATCCTGAATGGCATCCGTGTGATCCCGCGCCCCGCTCTCCTTCGTCGCGCCCTTTATGAAGACATTCGGCTTGAGCAGCGTGATGGCCTCCACGGCGGTCGGCCAGCAGTTCACGGCGACGTAGTCGACGCACTCCAGCGCCGCCAGCGCCTCGCCCCGAAGCTGCGCGGTGAAAACGGGCCGGTGCGGGCCTTTGTTCACAAAATGATCGGGGGTGATCGTGACAACCAGCACGTCGCCCAGCAGGCGGGCGGCCTGCAGGTGCTTGATGTGCCCGATGTGCAGAAGGTCAAACACGCCATGGCAATGGACGATGGTCTTGCCGGCCTGCCGCGCCGCGTCCATGCGAAGCGCCAGTTCTTCGAGCGGAACCAGTTTGGCCAAAGAGGGCATCGCGAAATCCCGTTTCTTCCAAACACGACAAACAGGGGGTCATGATAGCAGGACCGGCAAGGATTGCACACATTTTTGGGGTTCTCCCGGAGGGCTCCCGCCGGGATTCGGGTTCTATCCACGGACCGGGCGCGCATCACCCGCAAATCATCATGAACTGACGCCAATCACCTGCAATGGCATCAGGATTGCGCCTGTCGGTTGCGCCAAAACCACCCGGAGGGCATGTCCCGAATGCGCAAGGCCGGTCAATGCTGTGCCATTCCGGGTCGTTCCGGCGCGCGACAGCCCCCGCACGGTGACTTCTCCGGCCCCGCTTGCTATTATCTTCTTCGCAGCATGTTGACAGGGTGAGTGCGGGGCTTGTCGCCGCAGGCAGGTGTGAAGGGAACAGGCGCGGAACACAACGGGATGGCGGGATGCACGGAAGACTGGACACGTTGAACCTCTATCTTGACTTTGCCCGAAAAACCTTTCGGCAGCGAATGATCTACAAGACGGACGTGGCCATGAAGGTGGCGGGAAACTTCCTCTCGCTGTTCGTGCAAATCAGTGTCTGGCAGGTTCTCTTTGCCGGCAGTCCCGCGGGCAACGGGGTGACCGTGCAGGACATGGTCACTTACGTCATTCTTGGCATGCTTGTGTCCTCAGTTACAGCGTCATTCATCGACATGCGAATCGCCGAACGGGTGCAGGACGGCTCCATCGCCAATGATTTCATCCGTCCCGTCGAGTTCAAGTGGTGCATGATTTGCGAGGACTTCGGGGAGACCGCCTTGATGAACCTGGCCACCGCGCTGCCCGCGTGCGTTCTCGGGGTGGTGTGCTGGGGCATCCGGCTTCCCCGGGAGCCCATGAACTTCCTGCTCTTCCTCGGCACCCTGGCCGGCGGCATTCTGGTGGTGACCCAGCTCAACTACACCCTCGGCCTGCTGTCCTTCTGGTTCAAGACCTCGTACCACGTGGACTGGCTGTTTGGCGCGATGCGCTCGTTGTTCTCCGGGGGCATGGTGCCGTTATGGTTTTATCCGCTTGCGCTGCGCGCGGTGAGCGAGGCCTTTCCGTGGCAACTGGCCAGCTTCGCGCCCCTGGCGATCTTCCTGGAAAAGAGCTCGCCCGGGACGGTCGCCAAGACGCTGGCGCTCCAGGCCCTGTGGCTGGCGGTGCTGCTGGTGGTTGAACGGGGCCTGTGGAAAAAGGCGCAGGAAAAGATTGAGGTGTACGGGGGATGACAAGGCACGGCATCAGCCTCTATCTCCGCTTCGTCGGCGTCCAGCTCCAGTCGATGATGGAATACCGGGCGGCGTTCCTGTTCGGCGCCGTGGCACAGGCGCTCGGTTACGGCGCCTATGTGCTGCTCCTCTATATCATGGTCGCCCGGTTCAACGGCATCGCGGGATGGCGCCCCTCCGAGGTCACGTTCTTCTACGGGCTCAACCTGTTTTCCTACGCGCTGGCGGGCATCTTCTGCTTCAATTCCTTCTACGGACTGGGACAGATGATCCGCACGGGAGAGTTCGACAATGTCCTGACCAAGCCGGTTAACCCCTTTCTCTTCATTGCCGTCCGGCAATTCAATTACGGCTATTTCAGCCACCTTTCGCTTTCGGTGCTTGTCATCGGCCTGTCCATGGCAAAACTGGGCATTGCCGCGACCCCCGTCACTCTCGCCGTGCTTGTGGTCATCGTTCTGAGCGGTGCGCTGATCTATGCGGCCGTGTTTGTGGCCACAGGCGTTCCGGCCTTCTGGCTCGTGCGCAACGAGGCCCTGACCTCCATACTCCTGTGGAACCTGGGCACCTTCGTTCACTATCCCCTGTCCGCATTCCAACGGCCGGTCCAGTTGGTCTTTACCGTGCTGTTACCCTACGGTTTTGTGAGCTTCTTTCCGGCCCAGTTCTTTCTGGAACACCACGACTATGTCGGGTTCAGCCCGATTATCCAGTACCTGTCACCGGTGGTGGGCATCGCCGCCTTCACACTGGCGTACCAGTTTTGGCGCTTCGGGTTGAGCCGCTACCAGAGCACCGGGTCATGACCGGCGGCATGCGCGGGAGGCGGGAGGTTCATCATGGCTCTCATTGAAGTCAACGGCGTCTCGAAAGCATTCCGGATACACCGGCGCAGTCCGGGTGTGCTGGCCTCGGTCCGTTCGCTGTTCTGGCGCGACTACGACGTCATCAAGGCGGTGGACGGCATCAGCTTTCGGATCGAGCCCGGCGAAATGATCGGCTATATCGGGCCGAACGGCGCAGGAAAATCGACCACCATAAAGATGCTCTCCGGCATTCTCGCGCCCGACTCCGGCTCCATCGTGGTGGGCGGCCGCGTGCCGCACCGGCAGCGGAAGGAAAACGCCCGGCACATTGGGGTGGTCTTCGGCCAGCGTTCCCAACTGTACTGGGATTTGCCCGTCGTCGAAACTCTCGACCTCCACCGGCGCATGTACCGGGTGGAGGTGGGGCGCTTCAAACGCAACGTGGAGTTCTTCTCCGACCTGCTGGGGTTGGGCGAGTTCATGAACCAGCCCACCCGCCAGCTCAGCCTGGGGCAGAAAATGCGGGCAAACCTCGCCCTGGCCCTGCTGCACGACCCGGAAATCGTCTACCTGGACGAGCCGACCATCGGGCTGGACGTCGTGGCAAAAAGCCGCATCCGCACCTTCATGCGCGAGGTGAACCGGGAACGGGGCACCACGGTCATCCTCACCACGCACGACATGGACGACATTGAGCGCATCTGCAACCGGATTATCATGATCAACGGGGGCCGGCTGCTCCACGACGGCCCGCTGGCCGGTTTCAAGGACAGCTTCGGCACGGGCCACCGGATGATGGTCGAGTTTGTGTGTGAGAATGCCCGGGTGGCCGATCCCCGGCTGCATGTCATCAACAGGGAAGGCCCCCGCGTCTGGTTCGCGTTTAGGTCCGAAGAAATATCCCCCGCCGAGGCCGCCACGATCATCACGCGCAACCATGACATTCGCGATCTCACCCTCCAAGAACCGGAAATCGAGGAAATCGTCCGCGAATTCTATGAGCGGCAACAGGCCTGAAACGCCCCCCCGGCGCAACTACCCCCCTTTACGAAGGAGAATGCCGTGTCACCGGGCCGCGACGATCCTCGATTCTCTTTGGAAGCGCCGCGGCGACATACAGCACCCAAAGGATCATCCCCGCGTGAAGGACATCATTCTCGGTAAACCAGATCCCCCTGGACAACATCTTCTGCGTGATTCCCAGCGACTGGGCAAGGACATGCGCCGCTACCACCATCACAAACCCGCCCCATGCCCCGAGAAGCGCAAGACTTGCGGGATCCCGGCGTTCGGCAAAGGCCCGTCCGGTGAGGACAAGGGCAAGGACAACCGCCGGCACGGCGGCCAGCATCAGGAACTCGAAGGAAACTAGAAAACGGACCGGAACAAAGGCGCCGGCCAGCACGACGCCCGCATAAACCGCCGCATTTGCGGCGGCATAGATCGACACGGTCCTGCGGAGTGTTGCCGTTGCGCACGAACAGGCCACAGCCACAAGCAGCGCGTTCATGCCGGCCGCGGTGAATATGAGATAGCCAACCTCCCACCAACTGGTCCAGGCGCAAAACGCTCTGCCGGCGCATTTGATTTCATATCCGAACGCCTGGTAGCTGGTGCCTGCCAACAAGGCGCCAAAGCCTGAAAGCAGAAGACCAACACCCCACCACAGACGGGTCTGCTCGTTGTTGCGCACCCGTAGAAAACACCGGCCAGCACCCATTGTCAGCAGGGCGGCCGTATAGACAATCACGGTGGAACTCGGCTGGATAAGAATGAAATCAACCGCGGCAAGTTTCACATGCAGATGCGGCTGGGAACTGAGAAACGCTTCCGGTGTGATTTTGGGACTGCAGTCAATGGCGTCAAGCCTGCCGCAGCCGGACAAGGCCGTCAGGAGCATGAACGGCAAAGAACCCCGCAGGGCCGTGTGTGTCCCTTTCCCCCGCACCGAACTTACGGATTCATTTGATAGGCGTCTTTCAGGGGGAGCACCTGGCCGCTCCAGACGCGGTTGTAGCGGTCCGGGCCGAAGTCCGGCTTCATGATCATCTTCCGGCAATATTCGACCTGGCCCGGCGTGGAACTGGGCTTGCCAAGGACCTGCAGGGCGAACTTCGAGAAATCACGCACCATGAAATCGAAAATCTGGTCCACGAGGTCATCGCCAATGTCGTGAATGCGCGCGTTCTCCAGCACCAATTGACCGTACACCACGAGGGTGAAAAGTTCGCCAATGCTCAGCAGCAGATCAATGTCCTTCTGCTGATCCTTCGTCGGCGGCGCGGCCAGCAGCGATTCCTTGAACAGGGCGATCTGCTGCTTGAACACGTTCACGTTCGGCAGGTCATAGCCATCATAGGCCGCCGTGTAGTCATGGAATTGAATGCCGCCCAGTCCGCGCGTCGGCCCCTGCCGGAAGAGGAAGTCGTCGTTGCGGGCCTCGTTCTGCTCCGGAACCCCGGGGAATTCCCCCGGATTGAAGAAGTAGTTCGGCATAAACTTGATGATGAGCGCAATGTTGACGTGCACCGTGCCCTCAAGCTTCGGCAGGGCGCGTATGTCGCGGGCCGCCATCTCGAAGTACATGTCCTTCTCGAAGCCCTTCGCGGCAATCACGTCCCACATCAGGTTGATGACCTCCTCGCCCTGCGTGGTTACTTTCATCTTGACGGCGGGGTTGTAGAGCAGGTAGCGGCGGTCCTCCGGCGAGGCGACACGCATATAGTCCGACGCGCGCAGGGCAAACAGCTTCATCGCCACGAGCCGGGCATAGGCGTCGGTGAACAACTGCCTGACGTGCGGGAAGTCCGTGACCTTCATGCCGTAGAGCGTGCGGTTCGCGGCATGCCGGACGGCCTCATACATGGCGTGGGTGCAGATCCCTATTGAGGCCCACCCGAGGTTGTACTTGCCGATGTTGACCGTGTTCAGCGCGCAGTCCCAGGCGTATTGCCCGCGGCTGAGGATCTCCGATTCAGGGATGGGGTAATCGCGCAGCGCAAATTCGGAAACGTAGGACTGGCTGTTGACCACGTTTTTGACGCATTCATATTGCTTGTGGCGGTAGTTTGCGTTGAAGAAGACATAATCGCCGGTACCGGAGATCTTGCCGAAAACGGACACCATCTCCGCCTCGTTACCGTTGCCAATGTAGTACTTCGAGCCGTTGGCCTTGTACGCGCCCGCACCGTCGGGGTCCAGGCGCATCTCGGTGGAATAGACGTCCGCGCCGTGCTCCTTCTCGGAAAGGCCAAAGGCGAAAATGGCGCCTTCTTCGAGCAATTTTGCCGCACGCTCCTTCAGCGCCTCATTCTCGGACATCCAGATGGGTCCGAGGCCCAGGATCGAGACCTGCCACGCGTACCAGTAGTGGAGGCCGTAGAAGCCGAGGATCTCGTTGAACTCGCAGTTGCGCCAGGTGTCCCACCGGCAGTCTTCCCCGCCATAGGCCGAAGGGGTGAGCAGTGTGGCGAACAGCTTCTCCTCCTTCTGGAATTGGAGGAAGTCGTCGTACCACTTGAACGTGCGGTCGTCCTCCTTGATCCGGTCCAGCCCTTTCCGCTCGAAGAAATCAATCGTCTTGAGCATGATCTCGCGGGACCGCTCATCCGGATAAGGGCGACAGTGATGCTTGGGGTTCAGTAGAATCATCTCGCCACCTCGCTCGGTTGAAGCCTCTGCGGTGAACCGGCATTTAGCATAACATAAACAGCCTGCCCTGGTTGCGCCGGGTTGGGCAATAGTGCGCGGCAACCATCGGAAGACGGACCCACCCGGACCAGAAGCCCGGGGGCGCATGGTTTCGGAAGGAAACACAGGACAATCCGGCGGCTATTTCACCGGCGTGCCACGGTGGCCAAAATCGAGTAGGGGGAGGGGTTGCCCCTCTCCCCCTCTCACACCACCGGGCATACCTGCTCGGTACCACGGCGGTTTCGTTCATTGTTGAACGTTTCGTACCTTTTGACCGGGTCGATGAGTTGTTGTTTTGCGAACCAT
>CAIXUF010001372.1 GCA_903922535.1 Candidatus Hydrogenedentota bacterium | reverse complement strand
GCCCTCATCTCGTCCATCGTGGGCACCTTCGCGGCGATGTACGCCTTCGGCTTCAACATCGACAACCTGTCCCTCATGGCGCTGACCCTGGCCACCGGCTTCGTGGTGGACGACGCCATCGTCATGCTGGAGAACGTCATCCGCCACATGGAAAAGGGCGAGAAGCCCATGGAGGCCTCCTTCATCGGGTCGCGGGAAATTGGGTTCACCATTCTGTCGATGACCGTGTCGCTGGTGGCCGTGTTCATCCCGGTGCTGTTCATGCCGGGCATCATGGGGCGCATCTTCCGTGAATTCGCCATCACGATCAGCGCCGCCATCCTGATCTCGGGCGTCATTTCGCTCACGCAGACCCCCATGCTGTGCAGCCGCTTCCTGCGCCCGCCGGACGAGGGGCGCCACGGCCCGCTGTACCGCGTGCTGGAATGGGGCTTCGACGCCATGCTGTGGGTGTACCGGTGGACGTTGTGGGGCGTGATGCGCGCGCGCCCGATCGCCATGCTCGTGTTCGTCGCCCTGATCGTGCTGACCGGTTGGCTGTTCGCCATCGTTCCCAAGGGGTTCATCCCCTCCGAGGACACGGGCCAAATCCGGGCCAGCACAGAGGCCGTCCAGGGCATCTCGTTCAAGGACATGGTCAACCACCAGCAGGCCCTTGCGGGCATTGTGAACCAGGACCCCAACGTCCAGGCGTTCATGTCGTCCGTCGGCGGCGGAAGCACCGCATCCACGGCCAACGCGGGGCGCATGTTCATCGTGCTCAAGGACCGCGACAAGCGCATTGGCGTGGACCAGTTCATCGCCAAGATGCGGCCGCTGCTGGCCAGGGTGCCCGGCATCAAGGCCTACATGCAGAATCCGCCCCCCATCTCCCTTGGGGGACAGATGACCAAGGGGCAGTACCAGTACACGCTCCAGGCCACCAATCTTGACGACCTCTACAACTTCGGCCCCATCATGGAAAAGAAGCTCAAAGAGGCCAGGCTCGAAAACGGCAAGGGACTGCTCGACGTGAACAGCGACCTGCTGCTCAAGAACCCCGAGGCCAACATTGAGGTGGATCGGGACAAGGCGGCCGCGCTGGGACTCAATGTGCGGCAGGTGGAGGAGGCCCTCTACACGGCCTACGGGTCGCGGCAGATCTCCACCATCTACGCCCCCACAAACCAGTACCGGGTGGTCATGGAACTGCTGCCCGAATACAAATCGGACCCGTCCTCGCTGGGACTGCTGTACCTGCGTTCGGCCACGGGGAAACTCGTTCCCCTGGACACCGTGACGAAGGCCCGGAAAGAGGTCGGACCCATGACCGTGGCCCACCTGGGCCAGTTGCCCTCGGTCACCATCTCCTTCAATCTTCCCCCGGACATTTCCCTCGGCGCCGCAACGGAACTGGTCGCGAAGGTGGCCCGTGAAACGCTGCCCTCGACCATCACGGGCAGTTTCCAGGGCACCGCCCAGGCATTCCAGAAGTCCATGGGCGGCACCATGTTCCTGCTGTTCGCCGCGCTCATCGTGGTGTACCTCGTGCTGGGCGTGCTGTACGAGAGCTTCATCCACCCCATCACCATTCTGTCGGGCCTGCCCGCCGCTGGGGCGGGCGCGCTCATTACGCTGCTCCTCTTCAAGGGCGAACTCAATCTCTATTCCCTGGTCGGCCTGGTGATGCTGATCGGCATCGTCAAGAAGAACGCCATCATGATGGTCGATTTTGCGCTGGTGAAACAGCATGAGGAGGGCCTCAAGCCCTTCGACGCCATGTACGAGGCCGCCCTCGTGCGCTTCCGTCCGATCATGATGACCACCATGGCCGCGCTTATGGGCACGCTGCCCATAGCCCTGGGCGTTGGCGCCGGTTCCGAGTCGCGGCGGCCGCTGGGTCTCGCGGTGGTGGGCGGACTGATCGTCTCGCAGATGCTGACGCTCTACATCACGCCCGTGTTCTACACCTACATGGAGGCCTTTGCCGGCCTGTTCCGGCGCAAGAGGCCGCAGGTGGGTGTCCCTCCCGCGGAGGAGACAGCCGTGCCCGGGGCGCTCGTGTGAAACGCCTGTCGGCTTCTGGAAGAATGTTCCGATGCCATGAATGCCTCAGATTCTACGGAGAAGAATCGGCACAGATCCGATTCACCCGACGGATCAAGTCCATGCCGTCCATGAAGTCCATATCGTCCATTGCTTAAGAAAGCCATGGCCGACCCCACTGCCGTTCTCAGGTCATAGGGGAATTCGGTGTTCCATCAGTTTCTGACGGCCCCCAGTCCCGGAAAATACATGTTATAATCCTTGAGTGGCAATGGAAAGGACAGGTGCAATGACATACCCGGGACGTGTGCAGAACGGTGCTGTCGTTTTGAGTGAGCCCATACGCTTGCCGGAAGGCGCCAAAGTCACCGTGGCGCTGGCGGAGGAGCGTGACTCCCTGCTGGACGACTTCTCTTTTTCCAGTTTGTATGATCAGTTCCAGCCCTGTCTGGGAGAGCGAGATGGGTTGCCGGACGACCTGGCACTGAATCACAACCATTATCTGCATGGGCAGCCGAACAGATAACCACGGTCTGTGCCGACATGTTCCACTAGCTGGCATTGCCGAATCCGGCCGATGACGCGCACGTCAGAACCGTGCGGCTTTCGCTGACTTTCATGACGTGAAGACTGGCTGCAGACGTGTGGTTTGAGCCCACTCCGCTGGAATGATCACGCGGAAGAACCTGTAACTACGGAATACACGGATCGACACGGAAAGAAACAAAGGCAAAGCATGTGAATTGCACGGCTTCATTTCTTCGCGCTCTTTGTGGTCGATGCCCTCTTCCTCTTAATGGTCTTAAATCCACCAGCTCTGCTGGTGAGACTTCACCAGGCTCCGCCGTTCCGGCGTTTTTTCGTGCTCGTGCTCGTCATCGTAATCGATTGCTCTTGAAGGCGTTGGGGGCGAAGAAGACATGATAGCCATAG
>CAIXUF010001371.1 GCA_903922535.1 Candidatus Hydrogenedentota bacterium | reverse complement strand
CTATGGCTATCATGTCTTCTTCGCCCCCAACGCCTTCAAGAGCAATCGATTACGATGACGAGCACGAGCACGAAAAAACGCCGGAACGGCGGAGCCTGGTGAAGTCTCACCAGCAGAGCTGGTGGATTTAAGACCATTAAGCAGGTGAGTCTTCTGCACTATAAGGACGGGTCATCTGATGCGTCCAGGAAATGGACAGTCGGTGTCTGATTTCTGGACATTGAACAGTCAGCACTGTGGATTGAAAATGAGTGCGAAGATTCACCCATGTTTGTAAGTGCATTCAAAATGGCATGTTAGGGTGCTGTGTAGAATTCGAGAGCCGAACTGGCGCGGTTATTGCTGTCCTAAATCTGGATTCTCTTGTGTCCAGTTCCAGTAATGGTTACTATGGAGATGCAATGCATGGAAAGAGGTATCGCCATAGTGTTTCGTCAGGAGTGTGCCGGAAATAAAACAGACCACTCCTGAAGAGGCTGGGTGCCGCACATTCCAGAGTGGGTAGTGTTGTCAGAAGGTGGTGCCGCCCAAGATTCTTGGGCCACCAGTTGGTGACTGGGCGAGTGGGTGGGTCGTGACATGGCATCAAACGGGTCATTCGAACGGGTCATTCGTCTGGCGTCCGGCATATGTGTCGGCGCGTCAGGCGCAACAGCATTCTTCGTGCTGCTGACTTGGATCACGGGCAAATGGACACTGGGCACGCTTGGTGCCGAGTATGTGCCCATGGCGCCGAGCACGGCCGTCGCGGTTGTGTTTCTGAGCCTTTCCGTGTTTCTGAACACCCATCGCCCGGGCCGCGCTTTGAGCATGGGGGTGAGCTGGTTCTCCGTGGTTTGCACCACGGTTATGTGCGCACTTGCCCTGGTTTCACCGATCCTCGGTCTCAATATCCCTTTCACGGAATGGATGGTGCCGGTAAGGGCCACGGTGGGGGGCTTTCCCGTGGGGGTCATGTCCCCGCTGGCTGCCGTGGTGGTGCTGTTGAGTGCGGTGGCCCTGGCGTTTGAAACCCCTCCCCTTGGACGCAGCCGCACGGCCCGGAGGATTGCCTCCGCACTGGCGCTCCTTGGAGGCATGCTCAGCGTGTGCGTGTTTCTGGGCTACGTCATGGACGCGCCGATGCTGTATGACACCAACACAATTCCCATGTCCCTGTTGAGCGGGATTGCGCTGGCCCTTTTGAGCGTGGGTTTGATCCACGATTCGGCGCCCGGCATTTGGCCCCTCTCAACCCTCCTGTTCCGCCAGGCCGAAGGCCCCTCGCGGTGGACGGCGAAAGGCCCCGTGGGCGCGTTTCTGTTCCTGTTTGCCGCCATCGTGGTGGTGGGCGGCTTTCAACTTGAAACGCAGCAAAAGGACCTGCGCAAGGCGGCGCAGGCCGAGCTGGATGCCGTTGCGGATCTGAAGACACAGGGCATTGCCCATTGGCGGAGGGAGTGTCTGGGCGATGCCGCCTTTCTTGCCAAAGCCGCGTTTGTCGCACGGGAAGTGCATGAATTGCTCTCCAGTGCGGATGCCGGGAAGACAAGGGCGGAGGTGCTCGACTGGCTGACACTCCTTAAAGGGGGGGAACGCTACACCAGTGTCACCGTATTTGACGCCGGGGGCAATGTCCGCCTTTCCATCCCCGAGTCCGCCTCCGTGCCCGGTCCCAAGATTCGGGTGTTGGTGGCCGACACGATAAGAGAGAATGCCGTCAACATGACCGATCTGCATCAGGAGGGCGCCGACGGCGCCCATCTGGATCTCATGGTGCCTGTGCATGCCCCGGGCGCGGACCCTGCCGTCTCCGCTCCGGTTGCGGTGATTGCGTTTCGGGTGAATCCCCGGCAGTATCTCTTTCCGTTTGTTCAGTCGTGGCCCGCGGCCCGCGCCACCGCCGAGACGCTCATGGTGCGCCGGGAGGGCAACGAGATTCTCTTTCTCAATGAACTGCGCCATTTGCCGGGCACGGCCATGAAACTGCGCTTTCCCATTGACCGGCCCAATCTGCCGGCTGCGATGGCCGTTCAGGGAAGAACCGGTCTCGTGGAGGGGGCGGACTACCGCGGCGAGCCGGTATTGGCCGTTCTGCGAAAAATCCCAGATTCCCCGTGGTTTCTGGTGGCCAAGATGGACCAGGCCGAGATCTACGCGGCATCGCGCAGGCAGGCGGTGCGCGTGGCGGGCATCATGGCCCTGCTGGTTTTCATTTCCGGACTGGGCATAGTGGCCCTGTGGCGCCAGCGCAACCTGGAGCATTTGCGCGCGACACTTGACCAGCAAAAGCAGCACACTGTTCTGGCCCGGCGTTTTGCCCATCTGATGCGCCAGGCCAACGACATCATCCTGCTCGTTGGCGGAAACGGAAAAATTGCCGAGGCGAATGACCGTGCCGCCAAGGCCTACCGCCGTTCGCAGACGGACCTGCAGGAAATGGAACTTGCCGACCTGCACGCCCCCGGGGACCGGGCGGCTTTTAAACGAGAAATGGCCAGACTCACGCAAAACGGGAGCATCTGTTATGAGACCGAGCACCGGCGTGCGGATGGCAGCGTTTTTCCCGTCGAAGTCAGCGCACGGATTGCGGCCTTCAGCGGTGCGCAGCATCAGCTCTTCATCGTGCGCGACATCACGGAACGCAGGGAACGGGAAACGGAAATTGACCGGCTGAGCCGTCTTTACGCCGCGCTCAGCCATGTGAATCAGGCAATCGTGCGCTCGCAGACACGCCCTGACATGTTTGATCGGGTGTGCGAGGCGCTGGTGGGGCACGGCGGTTTCCAGCTTGCGTGGATAGGCCGGTATGATCCCCAGTCCCAGTCCGTGAACCAGTGCACAGGGCGCTGCCAGAAAGACATGGAGCGTTTGGAACTGCAATTCTTCACGGACAACCGCGTGGAGGGCCAGGGCCCGGCCGTTTGCGCGGCCGTTCGCGAGAATCGATCGGCGGTCTGCCGTGATCTCGCCGCCGCGCAATGCTCCCCCGAGGTGCGGCGCGAGATTGACCGTGCGGGCATCCGCGCCTCCGCCGCCCTTCCGATCCATTTTGACGGCAGGATTTGGGGCGTGCTCGCCGTGGGCGCCGAGGATGCCGGCTATTTCGGCCCCAGCGAAATGGCCCTGCTGGAGGAGGCCTCGTACGATGTCTCCTTCGCGCTGGACCACTTTGAGAGGGCGGCCGGACGGAAGGGCGCGGAGGAGCAACTGGACGAAACCCGGCAGCGCCTCGCATTGGCCGTGGAGAGCGCCCGTTTGGGGTTCTGGGACTGGGATCTGCGCACCGATGCCGTGCATTTCTCGTGCGGGTACAGGCGCCAGCTTGGCTATGACGACGGGGAATTCTCGGGCGCCTTCAAGCATTTGGAGCAGGACTTGCATCCTGATGACCGTGAATGGACCCTTGCCGCCATTGATGAGTTGGTTGAGGAACGCCCCGAGTGCAAGGAAATAGAGTTCCGCCTGATGCACCGGGATGGCTCCTACAGGTGGATACTGAGCCGTGCGGTGCTGCAGTTTGGCCCCGGCGGCGGGCCGGAGCGGATGATCGGCTGCCATATCGACATCACCGACCGCAAAGTTGCCGTGGAGACGCTGCGCCGGAGCGAGGAAAACCTGATGTTGGCCGAGTGCACCGCGCATGTCGGCTTTTGGGAGCACTCTCTTGACGGCCGCGCAATCCAATGGTCCGACGAGGCCTGCCGCATGTTGGGGGTGGCGTTGCAGGAGCGGCACACGGACCTGGCCTCCTTCCTGGCCATCGTCCATCCCGAAGACCGGGAAGCGGTTTCAGAGGCCCTCCTCGCCACCCGGGAAGAGGACAAGCCATGCAACATTGAGTACCGCATTGTGCGCCATGACGGCACGGCACGGTTCGTGCATTCCCAGGGGGAACTGTTCCTTGACGCGATGGGCCGTCCGGACCGTGTGTTTGGCACGATTCTGGACATCACCGCGCGAGGACAAGTGGAGGAGGCGTTTCGGGACAGCCGGGAAGGGGCCAATTCGCCGACGGGCATGCCTGGGCGGTAGCCGCAACCCTTTGCCTTTGGCATCGGCTTCCCGGGCGGGCCTGCTGGTGTGCAATGGCGTGACGCGGAAGCTTCCCTGGGCGGACGTCGGGGCAGCCGATGCCGTTAATTGAACCGGGCGTCCGCCGTGGCGGTGGAGAACGGACTTCCATGGTCCCATGCATTCCACACTCCCCGTCTGACCGGACCCATTGATGCCCCGAAGACAGACGGTTCCCAAAATCGAGTAGGGGGAGGGGTTGCCCCTCTCCCCCTCTCACACCACCGGGCATACCTGCTCGGTACCACGGCGGTTTCGTTCATTGTTGAACGTTTCGTACCTTTTGACCGGGTCGATGAGTTGTT
>CAIXUF010001370.1 GCA_903922535.1 Candidatus Hydrogenedentota bacterium | reverse complement strand
TGTCCAAGCGGTTGAGTATCGTAATCACAAGCATTCGGGTAGGCTCCGGTTTTCAATTCCTCGTAAGCTTTGAAGCCTAAGAGACTACCCGGATGCCCACCTTCTAAGCCATCTTTACCCACAGATTCTCGCGAAGACCCTGGAAAAGGAAGGGCACCCAGATGCGAATCCGAATGTTGATGCACGTCATTGGATTGACTGCCGCACTGACCACGGCGGCATCGTATGTTGCCGGCGATACGGGGAATCCTTTGCCCCCTCCGTCCGTGTTGTCGCCTCCGGTCAATCTGGCACCTTTGGCCGAGGTCGCGGTTTCCAGCGAACAGGAAGGCTCCTCAGGCCCTCGTGCGGTCGATGGCGACCGGACCACCGAATGGGTTGCGGTCGGCGCGCATCCGAGAATCACCCTCCAGTGGAAAACACCCGTCGACGTGGGCCGCATCGTGCTGTGGGATCGCGCCAAGTCTGACAGCCGCGCCCAGGGAGGCAAAATCCTGCTCAGTGACGGCGCCACTTTCACTGTCGAGAAGATACCACCAGGCGGCGGCACGCCGGGTGAGATAAGATTCCCCCCGCGAAGCATCTGTTGGCTGCGGTTGGACCTGTTCAGTGCGTTCGGCCCCAACCCGGGATTGTCGGAAATTGAGGTCTATGCCGACGGCGGTCCACCGTCGGAACCCACCCCCGCATACTGCCCTGCGGCGGGCACACCGGTGATGATTCCCGGAGATGATCCGCGGATCGTCACGGTGGACGGGATCCGGGAGGGCCGGTGGTGCGGCGCCATGTGGACTTTCTTTGCGGGCACGGATTTCCGGCTCTATGGCGACACAGGACCGAATTGCGGGCTTGCCGACGCCTATGTGGACGGCATCCGGCAAAAGACCGTCGACTGCTTCAGCGAAGAACCCGCCCGCGACGCGCTGCTGTTCGCCGCCGAGAACCTGCCCGATGGCAGGCATCTGTTTGGACTCTTGAGCCGTGAGGCAAAGAATCCACAGTCGCGGGGCACGGCGATCCGCTGGTCGCGGGTCGAGTACACGGCCGGAGCCCAGCCGGAACGATTCGCGCCTGTGAAACACACCCGGTTTGAACCCAACGCGCCGTTGTGGCTCGACGACCGGGGCGAGGTGATCCAGTACCATCTGGGCGGGCTGATGCACCACGACGGCATGTACTACATGGTCGGCCAGGACTGGCACGGACGGCCGATCCCCGGTTTCAACTTCAATTGGACCGCGAACGTCGGAATGCCGGTCTACTCCTCACCCGACCTGATGAACTGGACCTATCGCGGCATGTTCTCCCAGCCGTCGGACAATCCCGACCACCCTCTCTACAACTACGCCTTGGCCGCCGGACGGGGCAAGCTCCTGCACGCCCGGGGCTCCGGCAAATTCGTGGCCCTTTTCATGATCGTGGACCACACCTTCACGGAGTTCAACACGATTGCCGCCGCAGTGGCCGACAAGCCGGAAGGACCGTACGTTTGGCACGGTATCATGCAGGTGGACGGCCAGCCGATGCAGGGGGCCGACACGGCCGTTTTCACCGACGACGACGGCCGACAGTATCTTATCACCGGGAAACATGCCGCCGACTGGAACGTCGCCGACTGTCTCTACGAACTCTCGCCGGACTGCCTGAACGTGGTGAGGCGGCAGGTTCTGGGCACCGGCGGCGAAGCGCCCGCGATCTTCAAGCACGAGGGGATTTACTACCTTCTGCATTCCCAGCTTACCGGCCTCCAGACCAACGACAATTTCTACCACACTGCGACGAATATCTGGGGACCCTGGGAGCCGAAGGGACCGATTGCAAAGGGCGAACACGCCGCAAACACCTTCCAGTGCCAAAGCATGGATGTAGTGCCGGTGCCGGACAAGCCGGGGGCGTTTATCTGGATTGGAGACAGCCTCCGCAACAACACGGACCCAAACACCCGAACGGTCTGGCTGCCACTGACCATAGCCAAGCCCGGCGAGTTGGAGATCCGTTGGCGGGACGCGTGGGATTTCTCCGTCTTCCAGTGATGAACGGGGGGCTCGCGGGCGCCGCGCCGCCGCCTACCGCTGTGATTTCAGGAACGCCGCAAATTCCTCATATTGATCCGTGGCGATGAAATCCACCCCGGTCTCCTTGGCGGCTTTCCAGCGAACCTTCACCGCGTCGAGCGAGCCGAAATTGTATTCGGGGCTCCAGCCGTTCAACACCCCCTCCGTACCGACCCCGTTCAGGGTGTAGAAGCGCACCCAATATCCCATCTTGTGCGCATAATCGACGAACGTCTTGAGACGCGCGGCCTTCTGCGGCGTCCACTCGCCCGCATGCCGCTGCCCCTCCTTTTCGATGTCCTGCCAGGAATGATTCCACCAGCGCCGGAAGTTCGACGCCTTCTCGGGCAGGACCTTGGTCAGGTCCGGTGCCTCGAAGGACTCCTGCGCCTGCGCGGCCTTTTCGGGAGCGGTCGTCCGCGCGCCGCCGAACACGCGCAACTTTCCGCCCACAGGAACGCTGTCGTAGAAGGTTTTGACCGCCTTGTCCTCGCCGCTGGTCAGCACAAGAACCGGTTTGACGTCCAACGGGGCCACATCGGCGGGATTGTCCGTCTTGACCGCCGTGCAAAGCCAGGACTCGTACTCGCCGAGCAGGTTCCATACGGCGGGCGCGAAGGCCGGATCGTCACCGCGCAGGTCGTTGATGTTCAGCGTAATCAGCGGCCAATTGCCGTGGTTGCCCTCTTTGAGCGCCGCCTCGACAACAGGTTTCAGCTTGTCGAAGAAGTACTCACGCAGCGTGGGCTCGTTTCCGTTGCACTTCGCGCCGTGATTCACAACCAGCCGCCCCTGTGCGGGATCGGGAAGGGTACACCACGCCAAGTCCATTTCGATGCCAAGCGGGGTCCCCGTGGCCAGTGCGCGTGTCACGCGATCCGCATAGAGCGTCTTGTACGGATAGCAGTTGTGCGCGTCCAGGAGCACCCGCTGGCCCGGCAGAAACCCCGCCGGTTCCGCCGCCATACTGTCAAAGGCCACACACGCACCGATGGCCGCAATCACAAGCATCATTCGACGTGCACCCATGCTGTTCATGATCCACCTATTCTCCTCGGTTGCAGGTCTGCTTGACACCTTCACCATTATTCCGGCAATCAGGATACAACATTTATTTGTCCGGAAACAGACTCATCAACGCATCCGTGAACAGGGCATGGCCGCGCGCGTCGGGATGGTTGATGGAATTCTCCAGATAGGCGATGTACGGCAGTCCACGCCGCCAGGCCTGGCACCACAGCCGACTGGCATCGGCTAGGGCGACGCTGTTCTCCGCGGCGAAACGGCGCAACCCCTTCACATAAGGGCGCGGGTCTTCGTCGAACTTCAGCGTGTTCATGGCCATCCAGTCGGGACGCACCAGGTGCGGGGTGAGGATGATGACCTCGGCCCCGACGCCGCGCAGACGCGACAGGATGCCGCCGTAATGGGTCTGCACCCCGGCCTCGTCCAGATAGGCGTCGTTCACCCATTCCATCACCACCACATCCGGCTTGGGATCAAGCACGTCGCGCACGAAGTCTTTTTCGCCTCCGGCGGGCGCTTCAAGATAGTTGCGGCTGCCCCGTCCGCCCCAGGCCGCGGTGATCAGGTTGATGTTGGCCTTGGGGAAACGCTCCTTCAGCCGCGCCACAAACTGGACCTGATAAACGGACATGGCAGTCACGCTGTCGCCCCAGGCGACCAGCGTCAGTTTCTCACCCGAGCGCAGTTTGCGCAGCGTGTTGGGAAGCAGTTTCTCTGCCGTATCGGAAGACGCGGGCAGGGCCGGCTTCAGGTCAGGCATAACAGGAAACAAATTATCGTCGCTGAGTGCGTCGATGGGTCCGGCAATCCACACATTCACCACGGGCTTGTCGCCCGGCTGCAACGCGGGCGGCGGCACCACGCCCATGGCGGGTGTGCCCCGGCGCACCGCGGCCTTGCCCGACCCATCAATCACCACGCTGTCCAAGCGCTGCTTGACGTAGCTGTAGTCCGCGTAGACGGCCTTCCCCTCGGGAATGGACGTTGTTTCCATGCGGCCAAAACGCCCCCAGAATGGGTCCAGCGCATAATCCTTTCCCTCCGTGAAGACGGGTGCGTCGCCGGTGCCGGACTTGATGCGCACCATGCCGGGCACCAGTGTGCCCGCCGCCGAACATTCCGCCGTGGCCATCTGGTCCAGATGCGCCCCGCGAAAGATGCTGGGCGCCTTGAGGTCCCACACGGGCAGGGTGCCGTGCTGCTCATCGCGCACCACGACCACGTCGGGCGCATCCACGGTGACTTGCTGCGGGGCCGCAGCGCCCTCCTTCAAGACCAGCGTCCAGGGTGGCGACACCGTCACCTGCATGTTTCCCGTCTCCACGGCGGAAATCAGCGACAGAGAACATAATGACAGGGCGATAAGAGACATTTCGGCGATCCTTTTCCGTTTACTGTCTTAAGAATAGACTTCCAACTCCGCGATGGACATCTGTATGCCCGGCTGGTCCGGTCCGTCCGGCTTCACCGCCTCGACGCGCACATAGCGCGCCTCGACGGAGTCCACCGGATGCTCGCACACACCGCCGTGGCTGTCCTTCACCTCGGCCACGGTCTTCCATGATACCCCATCGGCGGACAGGGATACCCGGTATTCCGTGGCATACCCTTCTCCAAACCGAATCACAACCCGCTTCAGCGGATGACTTTCGCCCAGATCCACTTGATAGGTCCAGGCCCACTCATAGGCGCCGCAGGCACTGGTAAAGGGAAAACCATCGACGCCATAGTGCGCGAAGCTCATGCCGGAGGCCGTGAGGGGGTGGCCATCGGTGCGGCTCAACAGCCGGGCCTTCTTATGGTAGGCCAGGTTGCCGGGCGGGATGGCCGTTTCGGATTCGGCGGGCACGGGCTTGGGGCGGTCGGTGCGGACCGCCTCGGCCAGTTCGAGCTTGATGATGGTGTCCACGGGATCTTCAGCCACATCGGCCAGCGTCAGCACCACATCTCCCCCGCGCCGCACACAGGAGACCTCGGTCCCCGAGTTCATGCACAAGGCCTTCAGGACGGGCGCATCCACCGGCCCCACCGCCAATTCGCCGTTGGCCGGACGGCCCGTCTTGCCATAGGGTGTCTTGAGAAGATGCAAGTAGATCGTCTTGCCGTCCAGGCCGACCGTGTCATAACCCCAATCGTCTGCACGCAGCGGTCCGGGCCGAACCTGCGTATAGGAGCTCCAAAGGGGCGGCAGGCCGGAGGGGTTGGCCCACGCCGCCATGTTCTCATGGACCTTCCAGACAAGCGAGTTTTTAAGCTTCGATATGTGTCCGTTTTTATCTGTTCCTGTTTTTATGACCGGGCTATGATCGATGTTCGCCACGTAACCCGCCCCGATAAGGGCTATCTGAAGGCGCAGATAGTCCTGCCAGTTGGGTTTAACCCCCTGGGAATATTCAAAGGCCGGATCGGCCACAAGACGCCAGGACTCCAGCGTGGTGCGTTTGGGCCAGGGCAATTCAAAAGGCCATAGATTCCACAGGTTCTTGCCCCAACAGTTCCACCCTTCCAGACAGGCCACATCCCAGTCGCCGTTGCTCACTGTGGGAACACCGTTGACGACAATCACTGTCGCCGGGTCGATGGACTTGACCGCGCTGTAAAACGCATCGGCATAGGGACAGTCCCAACCGGCCCAGTCCAGCCACAGTGCGGCGGGATGGAAACGGCGCACCGCCTCTTCAATGACCAGCACGGCTCCGTTGTCGCCGCCGTGATTGTCCCCGTCGAAATTGCCGAAGTACATGCCGAACTTCATCCCGGCCTTTTCCAGACTCTCCTTAAGATGCAGGATGAGGTCGTCGTATTTGTTATCGGCGTCATACAATGATTTGTATCTGTATTTATGCTCGCCGTTGTTGTAGGAAATGACCATGCCAAGACCGTAACCCTGCTGTTTCATCAGTCCCGCAAACTGGTCGAACTCCTCCGGTTTCATGTCCGCCATGGATTCGGGGCCATGGATAAGCGCCACCAGCCGCGCGTCTTCATACCACTTGTTGGGACGCTCCGCAACCGTGATTTCCATGGATTTGCACACGGTGTGATCCGCAGCGTCTCTCACCTCCACCTCAAAGCGGCGCAGCTCCTCTTTTGCGCTGGCCGTCACCGTGCCCGAAATGCGGCCGTCCGCATGGAGTTCCAACCCGTCGGGCAGTTCCCCCTTGACCACCTTCCACCGATAGGGCGGTGTGCCGCCGCCCGCCGTCACGCGAAAATCGGCGGCACACAGCGCGATATCCGGACGGTGCAGCCAGGCATTCTCCTCCTGTTCCCTTTGAAGGAACGCAGCCGCATCCGCGCCGACATAGGGCCATTCCCGGTATGCAGCGGGCAGAATGCCGGTGTCGGCGTCCTCCATGGGACGGGTGGCCACAGTCAATGCCCCCGCCCCGCCCACGGGCGAGTAGACCAAATCAGGCAGCGGCTTTCCGGTGGAATCCACCAATCCCGCCTGAAACCCGAAACGGCCCGGCCCCTGGTTGCCGACTTTGATCAACAGCCGGTTCCACCCGGCTTGCAGGGTTACTCCGGCATGGGCAAAGTCGCGAAAGGCAAGCGGGGTTTCCGCAGTCAGCACGGGTGTGCCGTTCAGCCAGGCCCGGCATTCGTTGTGCGCCCCGGCCTGCAGGACGGCGTCTCCTCCCCCGGGGCTGAACACCCACACATGGGCATACACCACGCACCCGGCGGCGGATTCACCGCGCTTGGTCTTGCAGTAGCTGAACAGGTCCTGATAGTCGTCAAGGTTGCGCGAGAAAAGCCGGTCGTCAAACCACCGCCATGCCTGCCCCGCGGCCTTGTCGCCCGGCTTGGGCGCGGCGGCAGTCTCGCCGATCCAGTCCCTGGCAAATCCGGCATTGTCCGCGCCGTTTTCAAAGGGTCCAAGCGTCAGCCATGTGTTGACATATCCCGTGTCGCCCGACACGGCCCCCAGCAATGTGAGACTTAATGCCGCCAGCATACCCATCGACCTGCTCCCGCCGGCAGCCGCCGGCCATTTCGATTACACCGCGCCATCTTGCCACAATCAGGCGGGAAACATCATCCCCTTGCCTTACTCCCGCCAGCCGGCGCCAAAGGCGGTCTGGCGCTGTCCCCAAAAATCGAGTAGGGGGAGGGGTTGCCCCTCTCCCCCTCTCACACCACCGGGCATACCTGCTCGGTACCACGGCGGTTTCGTTCATTGTTGAACGTTTCGTACCTTTTGACCGGGTCGATGAGTTGTTGTTTTGCGAACCAT
>CAIXUF010001369.1 GCA_903922535.1 Candidatus Hydrogenedentota bacterium | reverse complement strand
GCCGCGGGCATGACGGGCGCCATGACCGCCCTCTTCGGGGGGGTGGCACCCGCCGCACGGGCTGCGGTCGGGCCGAAGGCGGCCAAGCCCAACATCGTCTATATCCTTGCCGACGATCTGGGCTACGGCGATGTGGGCTGCCTGAACGCCGAATCCAAGATTCCCACGCCGAACATGGACCGCATCGGCCGGGAGGGGATGATCTTCACCGACGCCCATGCCGGTTCGGCCGTGTGCACGCCCACCCGCTACGGCATTCTTACGGGCAGATACAGTTTTCGTTCCCGGCTCAAGTGCAGTGTGCTGGACGGCTACTCCCCGCCGCTGATTGATCATGACCGAATGACGGCGGCCTCACTGCTCAAGGCGCAGGGCTACCACACGGTCTGCGTCGGCAAATGGCATCTGGGGCTCCAATGGGGAACAACCAAGGGCAGCCGGCCCGGCCCAAACAACGTTGACTACAGCAAACCCATCGCCGACGGCCCGACGGCGCTCGGATTCGACTATTACTACGGCATCCCCGCGTCGCTCGACATGGTTCCCTATGTGTATGTCGAAAACGACCGGGTGGTCGCGGCCCCCACCGAAACGATTGAGGCCCGTGAAAAGCCGGCCTACTTCCGCGGCGGACCGATTGCCCCGGGCTTTGTCCACCAGGAGGTGCTGCCCACGCTGACCCGCAAGGCCGTGGAATGCATCGACAAGCACACCGCCGACCGCGGCAAGGACCCGCTGTTCCTCTACTTTCCGCTCACCGCGCCGCACACGCCCATCATGCCCACGCCCGAATTCGGGGGAAAGAGCAGGGCCGGCATCTACGGCGATTTCGTGTGCGAGGCGGACTGGAGCGTGGGCCAAGTGCTCGACGCGCTCGACCGCAACGGCCTGGCGGAGAACACGCTGATCATCTTTACCAGCGACAACGGCGCCTCGCCCATGGCCGACTTCAAGAAACTGCACGAAATGGGCCATGAACCCAGCTACCATTTCCGCGGCTGGAAAGGCAACATTTTTGAGGGCGGCCACCGCATCCCCTTCGTCGCCCGCTGGCCCAAACAGATCCAATCCGGGTCCACCTGCGACCACCCGATCTGCCTCACCGACCTGATGGCCACCGCGGCCGAAATCACGGGGGCGACCCTGCCCGACAACGCCGGCGAGGACAGCGTCAGCCTGCTTTCCACGCTGCTCGGCAAGGCGGCCCAACCGGTGCGCGAAGCGGTTGTGCACCAGTCCGCAGGGGGCGCGCTCTCCATTCGGCAGGGCCAATGGAAGCTGGAACTCTGCGCGGGCTCGGACCTGGAGGGAAAAACCAAGAGGGGGGAAGCGGACAAACCCGGCGCGCCGCCCGTCCAGTTGTACGACCTCAGCGCGGACATTGGCGAGAAAGAGAATGTTCAGGACAAGCACCCCGACATTGTGGAGCGACTGACGAAGCTTCTGCAGAAGTACGTCGATGACGGGCGCAGCACGCCCGGCAAGCCCCGGCAAAATGAAGGCAAAACCAGCATCTGGGGACCGGGCCCAAACAAGGACCTAATAGCGGACGGGACGTGAGAAAACGGCCGAGACATAGCGCAAAGACGTTCGGGGAGGCGCTTTTGTGCGTACGGCCATGCCGCCGCTTTTCTTCGCGGACAAGAGAGTTCCCAGGCAACGCATGGGAGCGAGGAACTCGACAAGGGAGAAGAACATATGAGTTCAGGAAGGAAGGATCGTGAGGGCATTGGGTGCGGGGTGTTTCTCATTCTTGTGGGTGTCGGGCTGTTTGCGGAGCGCATGGGATGGTTTCCCTTCAGCACGGTGTGGTTTCTGCCGGCCGCATTCGTGGCATGGGGCGTTGCCGAGATAGTCGAAGCCCTTCGGGGCAAGTGAAGGAAGCCCGTCGAACGCGGCCGGAAGGCCTGCCTGCCCCGGCGGATTTGACCGCGGTTCAACAGGCCCCCATTGGCGAGACAAAACAGAAGCAAAGCCCGGACCCCACCGCACCCGCGGAAGCATCCATGCCCGTTCCACAGTCAGCACCCGAAGCCGCTTCCCCCGCGCCAGGAACGCCGGCAAAGCCAAAGGACCGGCGCGGCGACATCGAACGCGCGCTCGAGCGGCCGGTCAGCATGGAATTTGAGGATATCCAGCTTGCCGAGATCTTTTCGTTCATAAGCGACTCCCATGATCTGAACATTGCCCTCGATCCCCGCGCTGTGTCGCCCCATGCCCAGCCGGGCACAACTCCGGATTTCGTGACCGACGGCCATGTGTCCCATATCGACGTCCGGAATGTCTCCCTTAGCGATGCCCTGCGAACGCTGTGCCGCCCGCTCGGGCTGGATTTCGCGATGAACAACGGTGTGATTACGGTCAGTTCGCCCGCATTGCTCGACGCCGATGGATTCACCCGGCTGAACGCCGGGGACGACAGCAGCGACCCGGTACTCCAGCAGACAACCTCCCTGGCCTTCAAGACATCCACCTCTCCGAAATCCTTGAGTTCGCCGCGGACTCGCTGGACGTGAACATCACCGTCGATCACCGGGCCGTGGCACCCCGGCAGGGAAGGGTTGTCCCGGGACAGCCGGGACCGGATTTCGCAACCACCGGAGAGGTCCCCTACATCAGTCTCAAGAATGTGCCGTTGAGTGAGGGGCTCGACGCGCTGCTCCGTCCCCTCAACCTGGCCTACTCCGTCGAAGACGGATTCCTGTGGGTCAGCTCGCCCGAACGCATCGCCCACGAAACGTTCAACGCGCCGGACGTCTCGCACGCCGAACCGGCGCTGGTGGAGGCGCTCCAGGCCCCCCATGACTTTGAGTGTGAAAAGACTCCCCTGCCCGAAACGCTCGCGGCCATGGCAAAACTCGCGGAGGTTTCCATCAAGGCCGACCCGAGCGACGCCAGGCTCGCAGCGGCAACGGTGGACTACTATGCCGTCAAAGACCTGCCCCTCGGCACCGCCCTTAGCATCCTTGTTCGCGGGCACGACCTCGCCTTCGTCGCGAGTGGCCGGGACATCATCGTGACCACGCCCGCCCGCGCCCACGCCAACAGTCCCGCCCAGTAGAGCGTCGTCCCTGTTCAGCAAATCGCGAAACGCTGAGGTGCACGGGGGCGCGGGAGATTCCCGGGAAGGGAGTGGACACGATTCTGGACCGGGAACGCGGTCAGGGATATTGGCGGATAAAGTTTAGAAGAAACCCGCGCATGGCATCGCTTGACAGCGCCGCCACCCGCTCGAAGAGGGAGCCGGGTTCGATGCCCGCTTTTACGGCGGCGGCTTGGAGATACTCCAGGGCGACATGGGTGTCACGGTAATCCGTCCGGTTGTCCTCGATGGAAACGGCGGCAAGCGCTGTTTCCAGCCAGTACGAGGCGTTTCCCCGGGGCATTGCCAGAGAGGCCGTGCCGGTAAGATTGATCAGATGCACGAGCAGCATCGTTTGCCCGGAGAAGGCGCCCCGGATGCGCGTCCGGAGCCCCTCATTTCCCGCAAGATATATGCCGCAAAGATCCTGCAGGGCCTGGTTGAGCGCGTCAACCAAAGGCCAGTGCGCCGCGCGCAGTTCCTCGGAACGCCGGCTCATCGCGGCAATGACCTCGCCCATGTTCCGTCCCGCGCGGAGGCTGTCGTTCGCCAGTGCGTCAAGACCCGCCTGCATTTGCGCGTATTCCCCGTCCAGGCGGTGCAGCACGGCCAGCAACGCGTTGATGTCCTCTTCCCGGTT
>CAIXUF010001368.1 GCA_903922535.1 Candidatus Hydrogenedentota bacterium | reverse complement strand
TGGCAGTGAACTGTCATCAGGCCACTGCAAAATCACCTGCGTCACGACTTGCGGTTTGCGCCAGAGTAGGCCGCAGACTGTCGAGTTCTTGTCGTGCTTCATGGCATCAAAGAGGATTTGCGTTTCGGCGGGAACTTTGGCAACGGGCATGTCGTTTCGATAAAGAATGGCTTCTTGCGCCAAGTTGGCGGCTTGGGGCGCCTGACTTGTGACTTGCATCGCCGGCGCAGGGCCTCTTATGAACAGGACGACCGGATTGTCGAACCCGGGTGGCGTTGGTTTCAGCGGGTTGAAGATGTCGAGCAGGGCCTCCGCCGGTTCAACTTCGGGAGAAGCGGATCCGAGCAGCAAGGGGCCACGAAAGAAACGATGCACGTTCGGCAGCCGTTCGGCATGCAATGCCGGTTGACGTCCGGATGCCTGTTGGAACACAAATTCGATGACATCGCCCTTGCGCACCGCGTTCACCGACGCGAATGAGTTGGTGATGTTGGGCGTGGTTCTCTTGCCGTTGACACTCAGCGCCAAACTTTCTGTTACGGCCCAGGGTGGAACAAAGAGACGCAAATTGCTCTTCGTGGCAGTACTGGCCTCCATCACTTCAAAACGCACCTGCCCTTGATGGGGATAACTGGTTGTCTGTCTGATGACGCAGATCCCATCCGTCAGACGCAGGTTTATGGTGCTCTCGGCATAGAACGGGACCACGATGGTTTCGCCGTCAATCAGGTACCCGTACTGGATGGCGCGGGCAAGACCTTCCGCGCCGCGCATGGAACAGCAGAACGGCGCCTCGGAATGCGCCTTGGTCCGGTCAATCATTCTTCCGGTCTTATCTGTGGCGCCGACGCAGGGGCTTACGCCAAATCCACCGTTGCCTATCTGACCTGGTAAAAACCCGTTGAAAAGAATGTGGTGAGCATCGGCCAGGAAGTCGCTGCGGCCTGTCAGGCGCCAGAGTTCGGTGGCAACCAGGAAGGAATCAACCACGGCACAACCTTCGGTCCATGCAGGTCGGTTGAACCAGTTGTAGTTTTCAAATGTCTCGGTCATCGCCTGATCGCGGTATTGTTTGTATAGCGCCACAGCGAAGGCCAGATCCTCCTCCCGATGATGGATTTCGTACCAGCGAAGGATGCCGGATACGGCCGAAAGCATGGCATGGGTTTGCGCGCTGATGGCGACCAGGTCAAGACCGTGGTAACAAGCGATCAGAGTTTCGATGGTTGTCTTCAAATCGGGACTGGGATTCAACTGGTAGGCGCGTGTTATTCCATCTAGCATCAGGAAAAGTTGACCGATATCGCCACCGGAAAGATGCCAGGTCAGCGTGGTCGGCGTCTTGGGATCGGATCGGTATTGAGCGATGGCCTTCTGGGCAGGGATGAACAGATTGTCGCAGACTTGGGTCAGTATTCGACTGGCTTGATCATCCTTGGTCCACCTCACGTATTCGCTCAGACCGCAGGCCAGACCGTTGTGGGCGGCCAGAACGTCTTCGTTGGCTCGCGAATCCGGCAGTGTCGGCCCGAGGTAACCATCCGTGTTCTGCAGTTCGGGAAGCCGTCGCATAATTTCTTGCAGATTGGATGGTGCGGGGCGATGCAAGGCCATACATAACAAGGTCAGACCGTTGATATCGCGGCCGATGGCATCGCCCGGGAATTTAGCGAAATTGACCTTGGAGATACTGGGCCAGCAGAAGTACTCTTCCTGTAAACGTTTGAATGACAGTTCGGCCCTGTCCTTGAGGACGCCGGCGGCGGTGATATCTGCGAAGGCGATGTGTTTCATGACTGTTTTTCCTTAGTTATGGCGAGGGATTGCATTCCAAGCAACAGGATCAGTGCTGCAAGTAGTCGTGCCGTCATGTCAATGAGTTATACCTCCCGCACTTCAACGCCGCGCCGAACATCGCCGCCACATTGGCCGGCGGGACGAGCGGCTGAATATTATGGACCGGGTTGAACACGAACCCGCCGCCCGGCGCGAGATCGCGAATGCGTCGCCGGACCTCGGCCCTGACCTCGTCCGGGGTTCCCCGGCAGAGGATCCGCTGCGTGTCGCAACCGCCGCCCCAGAAGGAGAGTTGCTTGCCGAAGCGTTTCTTCAGCAGGGCCGTATCCATGCCGGCGGCGGCGACCTGGACCGGATTTAAAATGTCCACGCCCATTTCAATCAGGTCGGGGATAAATTCCATTATCGCGCCGCAACTGTGATAGAAGATTTTCGCTTTCGTCTTTGCGCGAATCGCTCGCAGGATACGCGTTTCCCTCGGCTTGATAAGACGGCGATATAGGTCGGGGGACACCAGAGGGCCGTTTTGTCCGGATAAATCGTCGGCAGCAAAATGCACATCCACGAGGTCGCCCACTTCCGACAGGAAGAGCGATTGGGCCGTGATGATGGTCTCCGTCAGCCGTTCCAGGAATGCGACTGCGAATTCCTCGTTCAAGAGCAGATCCATGAGGCCGTTTTCCATGCCGCGCACGCGGAAGAGCTGGTTGAAAAGGTCGTGCCCGCAGGGTGCGATGGAGAAGAGCGCGCGGTCCGTGTTCGCCCGGAGTTTCTTCACTCTCTCTCGTAATCCATGATAGCGCGCCGGATCGGCGGGATCGGGCCAGGGCATCTTCCCAAGGGCATCAATGGACGGCTCGGCCAGCGGAAATTCCCGCCAGTCGTAATAGAAACAGTCCCTCGGTTTGCGAAGCGTGGCGCCGAACTCGTCCTTGAACGACACGCTCCCGCCGGGCTCCTGGATAAAGACGGCCTTGTATCCCGCCGGCGGGTTTGGAAATACGGGAATTACGTCCACGCCGAGCCGGTCCAGCATGTCATCGTCCACGAAGGCGATTTGCTGGACGGTCTCCATCTCGCGGACGGGGATCTGCGGAAGCCCCAGATGTTCCCGGAGCGCGGCATAGGTCAGTTTTGAGATTGAAGTGACGGCCGAGCCGCCGAGATCAATCGGCACCCGGTCCGGTTCCTCGTGGTTCAGCGCGGTCAGGACGCGTTCGCGTGAGTTCATGAGTTTCTTATACTTTTTCGTACATCACAAGTTCGCTGGTTAGCGCCGCGTCAAGTTCCACGGGGATGCCGTTGAGCATCAGGTCCTGGCCGGAGAGACGCATGACCTGCCGCTGGTTGTCCAGCGTGACCTGGTAAGTGGCGGCGCCATCCACGCCCCGGGGGCGGAACCGGTATTCGGAACGGCCGCCGGTCAACTTAAAGATGCCTGCGTAACCGCGACTGTGGTCCGGGCAGGCATATTCCAGCACGCACCAGTCGGCTGGTTTTAAAAGCCCGATGTCCGGCGTGTGGTGATAGACGATCGGATGCCCTGCGAGGACGGGCCGACAGAAGCCCTTGTGGAGTTCGATATAGCGCCGGGTCTTCTCAAAATGCGAAGTGCTTCGATTGGTCTGCTGATCGCCAAAGCCAACAAACATAGGCACC
>CAIXUF010001367.1 GCA_903922535.1 Candidatus Hydrogenedentota bacterium | reverse complement strand
ACAGACAAGGAATCCCCACAACCCGTTATGATATCCAACCAAGTTTGTTACAACACGATAAAGAAACACACACCATGAAGACTAATAGTTACACCACCCTTGAACGCCCCGTCCTTGGCTTGCTGGTTTCCGCCTGCCTGGCTCTTGCCCCCTGCGCGATCACTGCGGCCGAGCCGGAGGGAGACTCACACTTCCTCGACCTGCGGCGGACGCCGGATGCCGTTGCGGCGATTACCGAAGCTGGCAGCATTGACCTCCAACTCCGCGCCGACGGCCACTGGCAGGGCGGAGACATCGAAGTGCTCACCGTGGTCAAGGACGACGGCCTGCACGTCGAACTGTCCGCACCCAACGCGGCGGTAAAGAAATTGCACCTGCGCTGGAAGGGGGCCATCGATCCGGCGTGGAAGTGTCTCGGCGATGTCTGGGAACGCGGCTACGGTGACCTGCAATGGGGCGCTTTGGACGGCGGGCGTTCCATGCCCTGGTACTTCCTGGCCAGCGACGGCAAGATGACTAACGGGTATGGCGTGATGACGGGTCCGGCGGCGCTCTGTTCCTGGAAGGTGGATGCCGGGGGCATCAGCCTGTGGGCCGACGTGCGCTGCGGCGGGATGGGTGTGAAGCTCGGCAAGCGTCGTCTGGCGGCATGCACCGTGACGTGCCGTCCCGGCAAGGCCGGCGAAAGTCCCTTCGCGGCAGCGCAGGCGCTGTGCCGGCAGATGTGTCCGAAGCCGCGCCTGCCATCGCAGCCCGTTTACGGATTCAATGATTTTTACGGCTTTTTCGGCAGCAACACTGCCGCAAACTTCATGCGCGATTCAACGGCCGTTATCGGTCTGGCCGCCAATCTAAAGAACCGCCCCATCGCACTTATCGACGCTGGCTGGCAGGTCGAAAACGGCGAGAACTCATGCTCCGGCCCCGCCGTCTCGTGGGCTCGCACCAGCAGTCGCTTCGGCTCGTCGTTAGAGGAGTTGGTCAAACACATCCGCGCACTTGATGCCCGGCCCGGCATCTGGTACCGACCCTTGGCCGCCGTGCCCCAACAGCCGCCGCCGTGGCGGCTGTCGCGCGATACCAAGTTCCTCGATCCGAGCGTGCCGGAAGTACTCAAGCAGGTCTCCGCGGACTGCGCGCACTTCCGCAGCTTGGGTTTCAAACTCATCAAGCATGACTTTTCGACCTTCGATATCGCCGGCCGCTGGGGGATTCAGTTAGACGATAACAGTCTCTTCAGCGACGGTTGGGCGTTTGCCGACCGCAGCCGCACCACCGCCGAGGTGATACTGGATCTCTACCGCGCGATGCGCAAGGGCGCTGGTGACGACGTGCTCATCATCGGATGTAATACAATGAGCCACCTCTCGGCAGGTCTGTTCGAGTTGCAGCGGGCCGGCGACGACAACGGCAAGGAGTGGTCCAGAACCCTAGCGGATGGCGTCAACTGCCTGGCCTTCCGCGCGCCGCAGAATGGAACATTCTACGTTGTGGATGCCGATTGCATGGGGATCACGCCAGGTGCTGGCCAACCCTGGGAGAAGAACCGCCAGTGGCTCGATCTGTTGGCGCGCAGCGGCACGTCGATGTTCGCGTCGCTGACGACGCCGGACCTCGGTGCCGACCAGCAGCAGGCGATCCGCGCCGCATTCGCCATCGCCGCCGAGCCCCAACCGCTAGGCGAGCCATTGGATTGGATGCAAACCCGCACGCCTGCCCGTTGGCGGTTAATGGGCAAGGAGGTCCAATTCAACTGGTGAGCGGTCGCGTGCAATTATAACAAAGAACGATGGCGAACCTTTACCTAACACAAACCCACACACAAGAAAATGAAAACGATGAAAACTAGAACGCACGGCGTCAACCAACCATTGCCAGTCCGTTTGATGAAACTGTTACCGGTGGTGTCCCTGCTGATAGGTGCCTCGGCACCCGCTGCGGACACCCCCGCGCCGCCGTGGAAACCCGCCCCCGGCACCCTGTTGACGAAGTTCGCGAAAGACGTCGATCCTAAAGCCCCGCTGCCGGAATATCCGCGCCCGCAAATGGAACGCAAGGCATGGATGAACCTGAACGGGCTTTGGGAATACGCGATTCTCCCGTTGGAGACGCCGAAGTTCGAGTCGCAGGGGCGGATCCTCGTCCCGTATCCCGTGGAGTCGGCGCTTTCCGGCGTCAGGAAACCGCTCGGCCCAAAAAACAACCTCTGGTACAAGCGTGCCTTCGAGGTTGCGAAGGACTGGAACGGCAAACAGATCCTGTTACATTTCGGCGCCGTGGACTGGCGGGCGGAGGTCTCCGTCAACGGTCAGGTCGTTGGCAAGCACGAGGGTGGTTATGCGCCCTTCAGTTT
>CAIXUF010001366.1 GCA_903922535.1 Candidatus Hydrogenedentota bacterium | reverse complement strand
GTCTCATTGCAGGTTCCTCATACGGCTTGTTTTCATGGCTTGAGTAAAGCAATGCTCATGCCAAGTGAGCCTCATGACAGGCTGCCAGCGGCAAAGCCAGTAAACACAGTGTTTTACAGAAGTAAGTGCTTGTGGGGAAGAAGGCAAGAAACAGAAATAGAGTCGCCAAAGCGCGACTCTATAAAAGAGACGGTCTTATGCCTGCGACTCTACCTGCGACTGTGCGGTCCTGTTCTGCCATCTTTGTCCGGCAACGCAATGCCCAAGGCACTCACCTTACGAAAGAATGTGCTCTTGTGCATTCCCAAGGCGGTGGCGGCTTTGATGCGGTTTCCATTGCATCGTTCGAGTGCATCCAAAATAGCCCTGGTTTCGGCGGCGTGAACAGCGCAGTCCATATCCGGTTTTGGGCTCAACGCAAGAGAGGGGTGCTTGGATGCCAGGGTTTCCGGCAGACAGCGGGGTCCGATGGGGCCGTCAGAACAGACCACAAAGGCGTGCTCAATGATGTTCTCAAGCTCACGAATGTTGCCGGGGTAATCATGGGCCATCAGAAGCGCCATGGCCTCGGGCGATATTCCGGCGACCGTTCTGCCTTGAATGCGGTTAAAGCGCCGGATGAAATGGTCAACGAGGATGGGGACGTCTTCTTTGCGGTTGCGCAAAGGCGGAAGTTCGAGGCGCATGACGTTGATGCGGTAGTACAGGTCCTGGCGGAACTGACCGGCCTTGACCAGTTCAGCCAAGTCTTTGTTCGAAGCCGTGATGACCCGCACATTGGTCTTGACTGACTGCGTTGCCCCGAGTGGCTCGTAGGTCCTTTCCTGAAGAACGCGCAACAGACGCACTTGCAACGCCGTGCTTACATCGCCTATCTCGTCCAGGAAAAGTGTGCCGCCCTCGGCCAGCGCGAACCGGCCTGGTTTGTCCTTTTCGGCGCCGGTGAATGCGCCCGCCTTGTAGCCGAATAGCTCGGATTCCAGAAGCGTGTCCGGAAGTGCGCCGCAGTTCAGGGCAACGAAGGCCTTGTCCTTCCGCGGGCTCAGATTGTGGATTGCCCGGGCAAGCAACTCCTTGCCAGTACCGGTCTCCCCCTCGATGACGACCGTGGCGTCGCTGGCGGCCACCTGCGGGAGAATGTCGAACAACTTGCGCATGGAGGCGCTTCGGCTGACCATGTCGCCGACTTCCTGACGCTGCTCAAGCTCTTTGCGCAACTCTTCCACGAGACTCAGATCGCGGAAGGTTTCGACACCACCAACGATGCCGCCCTGCGCGTCCCGCAGGAGGGCGGTCGACACACTGATGGGAATGCGGCGTCCGTTGGCATCCACGATGAAGGCGGATTTGTTGATAATCGGCTTGCCCGAATCCATGGTGCGCCTCAGAGCGCAGTCCGTCTCACACATGCTGGCCCGAAACACCTCGCAGCAGCGCCGCCCAATCGCCTCTCCGCGGGGTATCCCCGTAATTTCCTCCGCAGCGCCGTTGAACGACGTTATGTGCCAGTCGTGGTCCACGGTGAACACGCCATCCGAGATGCTTTCGAGGATGATGTCTGTCGCATTGACCGCTGTCGGCTGCCGCTTTCTCATGAATTCACGCCAATTCGATCCAAAG
>CAIXUF010001365.1 GCA_903922535.1 Candidatus Hydrogenedentota bacterium | reverse complement strand
CGCCTCCTGGTCGCTCTCGGTGATTTCCTTGTCCTCGCCCACCAGCAATTCGAGCGGCTCGTCCTCGGCCATTTCGTCGAGCGTTTCGGCACCGACGCCGTAATACTTCTTGAGCGCCTTCTCAATTTCGACCTTGGTGGCCAACGCAAAGGCCACCGGGCCCCGCGCGTCGAACCGCACCGAGTTGAGCATCGCCGTGTCGAACGGGTTGCTGACGACCACTTGCAACGCGCCGTCGGCGATTGCGGTCGGCAGGACGGAGTATTGGAAGGCGACCTTGGTGGAAATCCGGTTCCGCGCCTCGGCCGGCACGCTCAATTTGGGCAAATCGAGGTAGGGCCACTGGAGCGCCTGGGCCAATTGCTGGAGGAAAACGTCCTCGGCCAGGCCCCGTTCCCGGCAAATAAAGGCCAGCAGCGTCTCTTGCGAGCCACTGGCTGCCGCCACCTTCCAGGCCTTATTCCACTCATCGAACTGCTCGGGAGTGGCCAGGCCCAGTTTGGCTAGGAACTGTTTCAGCGATAAAAAAGCCATCTGTCACTGCGCAAATTGACGCATTATTACTCTTGTGATACACGCTAAGGTAGGGAAAGTTGCGGGTGGGGTCAAAGTATTTAGCGGGCGCGCGGCCGGAGCAAGCCGATGGGAGCTCAAGCCTGGCGCCCAGGTTCGCCAAGGTGTCGGACGGCAGAGAGCAGGAGAATCCCGGGTAAGGCGATTTCATCCAAATGTTGGGGGAGCCGGGGCTATCAAAACCAGGCAGGAGTTCTGGAGGTGGTCCGGGGCATGTCCGGTGTGTGTCCGGTGTAGGTCCGGGGAGTGTCCGATGTGGGTCGCGCAAGGCTCTGACAACACGCTACTTACGAAGTGGCTATTTTGGCTTTTGGGGTGCTTACCCGCACCGTATATGACCAGCGCAGGCCCGGTGAAGCCCTCTGGCGGCTTGCGCAAACCATTGGCATTTAGGCATTTGTAAGCATATTGCTAACGGCAGATGCGGAGCACTCTACTGTCTATTGTATGGGTGACCTGCGGAACAAACGGCGGACCTACTGCCGCAACGGCGTGCGCGAATACCTGGTCTGGCTGGTGGCCGAAGCCCACCTGGAATGGTTCTGCCTGGAAGAGGACGAATACCGTCCGCAATTGCCGGACGCGCAAGGCCTGCTGCACAGCCGCGTCTTCCCCGGCCTCCAACTGCCCGTCGCACCCCTGTTAGCCGGCGACACTGCCAAAGTCCTGGCGGCATTGACGGAACCCGAACCGTTGAACACGAAACCTCCGGAAACCAGTGTCAAAAGTGAGGACACCGGTTCGGGGTCAGGTTGCGGAATCTTTCCCAGCTTGACCACACCTACTTTCCTTCCGGTTAGCACCTTCAGAAGCAGATCCAGTGGCCCAATGCTCACTGTGGTGGCTGAGCAGCCTGGGAAGTTGGAAGTTCCCCTTCCGCTTCTGCTAATTGTCTTCTGAGCGCAACCAGTTTGTCAGCTGCTTCAACTATGAGTTGCCGCAGAGCCTTGAACTCATCAGCAGATATGTAGAAACGGAACATATCAACCGTGTCGGTTTCGACCGGTTCCGGTGTATCTGCACCTCTGCCCCAGCGTTCCACAATTATGGGAACCTCCTGCGTCAACTGCACGTCGAAACACCTGCCCTTTGGATCCCCGGAAGAATTGGTAAGGGTTTCCCATTTTATCCAGCTAGGGTCCACCTGGATTCTTTGTGATACTACAGTCTTTGCAGCATCCTGCTTATACTCCCAAAACTCAAGTGTCAGCTTCCCCTCTGGAGAAGACTTAAAAGCAGAAAGGAGATATGTCCCTGGAAAGGGGTACAGACCCGGCCGGCCAGCGAGGTTATAGTCTTTCTTAAACCTCTCATTTTCACTATCGCATATTCGCTTGATTTCTTGTTTTATCTTGGCAACCCTTTCAGTCTGCTCGGCTAGGCTAATGGTCTCCTCAAATGTCCCGGTCTTAAAGAACAGCCTGTCACTATCTATCCTCAGCGTGAAAGGAAATGACTGATCGCCTGTTTTGAACATTCCCTCCAACGTTCCAACTACGTCCTTGGCGGAAAACTCATACTGCTGACCTCGAAAATCGATGGTCCCGTTGATCCCGCCATCCTTGTTCTTGAAATCCAGTTTAACGCGAGCAGATTTATACACTCCTTTTAACCGGACCGGCCCTTGCCGCTCCAACGCCGCGGTGAAGCTACCAGCAGTGAATTCAAACTTGCCGCTCCCTGCCGAGAGACTGAAAGGGTAATCGCCGCTGCCGTCGGTGAAGTTCCCCTGTAACGGCCATCTTTCTGCTCGCCTTTTATCGAGTAACTGCTGCCCTTGAACACGAGCGTGCCAGACCATTTGCCGCCCTCGGGCTTCAGGCTGAGAATGACGTCTTGGCCTTTGAACCGCCCCGTGTAAAGATCGTCGTCGGCTTTCTCAAATGGGTTCTGGGCGGCCCCGAGGAAACCGGGGACGGTGGTGAGCAACAGGAACGTCAGGATTAGGGTCTTCATGGTGGTCGGTGTTTTGATTAGCGTTCTGTACCTGTCCCGCCGCAGGCGTGGCATTTGCCGGAACCCTCGCAAGCACTACATGTCCTGCGCACAGTCTGCTTCGTCCCTGGGTCATCTTGCGATATCGCGGTCGCCCCTGGAGGCAGCTTCTTGTAATGGGTTTCGACGTTCTCAAAGTAGCCTCTTCCTTCGCAGTTCACGCACTTACGTCTCCCTTGGCACACAGGGCATGGCGCCGCGCCTCTCGGCTTGTTTTCGCTGCGCTCGGCGGTTAGTTGCAGACCGCCGGAACCACTCTTGTTGCCAACAGTTTCTCGGATCCGCTGGTT